>NZ_JAWPOT010000089.1:0-1054 GCF_033344415.1 Vibrio sp. 1727 | reverse complement strand
GGCTTTGTTGCTTAATTCGGTGAGAAGACATGGTAGCCCCATGTTGATCAGTTCTTAAACAACATACCGAGTTTCAGGCATACCAAGCCCTGTAAGCTTGTTCAGCGCTTTGATCATAGCGTAAGTCTCGCCAACCTGAGCATTATAATTTCTTAGACTTAATTTCCCACCTAGCAACTGTTTTACTCGGTACATTGCGGTCTCTGACAGAGAGCGCTTATGATAGCCATACCGCTTTTTCCACTTCTTGTTGGAGCCGTAGAGCTTCTGGCAACCTACCGCTAAGTTACGAGGATGCCCTTGCTCCCAGAAGGCTGCTCCTTCTCTTGGCGGGATGAGCGGAACCGCTCGCTTGATCCGTATGGCATCATGGCAATTCCTTGTGTCATAAGCGCCATCGCCTGATATCTCAATGATTTTACGACGTGTCTGCTTGAGTAAGTTGGGGAGCACTTCGGCATCAGTGACGTTAGATAAGCTCAGCTCTGCTGCGACTATTTCGTGGGTGCTTGTATCTACCGCGATATGCAGCTTACGCCAGACTCTTCGCTTCCCATCAGTTCCATGCTTCTTGACCTTCCATTCACCTTCGCCATAAACCTTGAGGCCAGTGGCATCAATTGCCAGATGTTGTATCGCACCTCTGGTTTTGGTTTTAAATGAAACCTCAACTTCCTTAGCTCGGCGGCTTATACAGGTGTAGTGTGGGCAAACAAGCGGGATGTTAGCCAGCTTAAATACGGAGTCTAAAAAACCTTGCAGCGCTCTCAATGGCATAGAGAAAACGCGTTTCACCATCAGAGCGGTAGTAATGGCTAAGTCGCTGAATCGGCGAGGTCTACCACGCTTGCCTTGTTTGTTTTGCTTCCACTCGGCTATCGCTTCCTCATCAATCCAAAAGGTCAGAGAACCACGGTTGATTAAGGCTTTGTTGTACTGCTTCCAGTTAGTTGTTTTGTAACGAGGTTTAGGCATGAGGCTACGATGCTTGATGGGTGTAGCCGATCAGATCGTATCTTTTTGATTTAGTTCCATCGATTTAAGCAACAAAGCC
>NZ_JAWPOT010000088.1:0-1058 GCF_033344415.1 Vibrio sp. 1727 | reverse complement strand
ATGACTTCAAATCGATACGAGTTCGCCTCGTTATCAGGATATTGGTAACCACCAGATGTGGTTGAAGATTTACTGTCCGCTTGGCTGTAGCTGTAATCAAATGAGATAGAAAGTTTGTCGTCCAGCAGTCGCTCTTTACTCACACCAAAACCAATGGTTGTGATGTCATCTTTGAGCTTGGTGGTGTAGCGATTCCAGCCGACAATGTCAGAGTTTGCTTGTTGTTGCTCGGAGCGGATGATCTGTTGATTGTAAAAAACATGCCCGCTTAATCCGTCGAGTAAATTGAAGTTGAGGCTGAGGTCGTAGCCGTAATCTTCCCCTTCGCTTAAACCAATATCAGGTTTTGCATAGTCATCATTTCCGTACCAAAGTTCTGCAAGTAGCTGGACATCGTCTGTCATGTCATAACTGCCGTCGCCACGGAGCTCAATCCTCTCTTTGTCGGCTAAATAGTATTGGCGCAAATTAGGCGAGTCGTTGCTGTCGTCCTGCCAATCAGAGCCATCGCGGAAAGAGTAGGAGACTTTACCGCCTAGTTGCCACGGACTGTTTGGTCTGTACTGAGCACCAACAAAAACGCGTTGTTCATCGGTACGTTTTCGGTCGGCATAGCTTCGCTCGTCTTGTTTGAAGTGATAACCCGCATTCACCTTCACATCAGACGCAACACGATGCGTTAACGTTGTTTCCAGTTTGGTTTTTGTGTGGTCGTATTTTTCTCTTGTAGAGCCGATGATGTTGTTTCTATCGGAGTTATCGTCTTTGTCTGAATAGTCCGCAGAAATGGCGAAAGCTGTGTCTCGCGAAAGCTTGTTGTGGTAATCCGCGCTCATTTGCCAAGTGTTGGTTTCGCCATGGAATGTATTGGAGTTAACGGGGGACTGCGGAAACGGATTTAACCCGCCTTCAGAAGACGTTTGTGACCAAAGTAAGCGGCCACTGAACGTTTGTTGATTCAACCGATAATTCCCCGTGACAGCAAACTGGTGAAAGTCGTTGTCAGGCTCATACGCAAGGTGGTTGGCGTAAGGGTTGGTAATGCCGCCGTAATAGAG
>NZ_JAWPOT010000087.1:0-1062 GCF_033344415.1 Vibrio sp. 1727 | reverse complement strand
AGCCGAGGTGAAAATCCAAATGATAGTGCCTTTGAAAAGCAAACTTGTGGTATTTCGCCTCGATCAGACTCAGTTGGTCATGGTCGGTCGCGTAGTATTGAATCTGTTCCATTACATACAAAAAAAGCTTGGTCACATAATGACCAAGCTTATCCATCAATTGTTAGATTGTCTTGTAAAAAACGATCACTGTGACTGAATGGCTCGGCGTGAACGGCGATTGTTGCGCAGCCCATCGAAGCTAAATACCACAAGAGCTCCCCAAATAAAGGCGAACGTAATCGCTTTATCCATCGTGAAGGTCTCGCCGTAAATTAACACTGCAAGCAAGAACATCAGGCTAGGGCCGATGTACTGGAAAAAGCCGAGCGTTGATAATTTGAGGCGAGTCGCGGCACCAGTGAAGCACAGCAATGGCAAGGTCGTCACCACACCTGCTGCAATCAACAACGTATTGAGCTGCCATGGGTTTTCAATCATGTTTGCCGTTGGTGAACTGGCAATAAACAGAAGATAAACGGCGGCAGCGGGTAATAAGATTAGCGTTTCGACAAACAAACCCGTTTGAGCATCCACCGCGACTTTCTTACGTAGCAAACCGTAAAAACCAAAGCTCATCGCCAACACCATCGCTACAATCGGCACCGAACCAAAGACGATCAACTGCACCAAAACGCCACATCCTGCCAATACCACAGCAAACCATTGCAGCTTACGTAGTCGTTCGCCCAAGAACACCATACCTAGCAACACGTTGATAAGCGGGTTGATGTAATAGCCTAAGCTGGCATCCAGCATGTGATTGGAGTTAACCGCCCAAATGAAGATCAGCCAGTTGCCACCAATCAATACCGAACTGGAAAGCAAATACGCGATTTTCTTTTTATCTGTGGCGATGTGATAAACCGAGCGCCAGTGACGGCCAAAATGAAGAAGTGCGGCAAGCAAAAAGAAAGACCAAATCACTCGGTGGCTTAGGATCTCGAGAGGAGACACTTGTGCTATCGATTTAAAGTACATGGGCGCAATGCCCCACATCGTGTACGCGCCAACCGCAAGGAG
>NZ_JAWPOT010000086.1:0-1063 GCF_033344415.1 Vibrio sp. 1727 | reverse complement strand
AAACGGCCAAGCCACTATGATTGGAGATACGGGCGAAACCGGTACCTTTGGTGCAGGCTATTTTGACGTCAACGGCAATTACTACGTTTCCCGCAATCAAGACGGAAAAATCTACCGTATTAATTTGTCAGCGGACAACGCTTCAAACATCAACGCGGGCATTGTCCCAGCGGTTGAGTTTGTCTCGAACGGCCCGAGTTCAAGCCAAAATGACGGTGCACGCTGCGCCAACGCGCCAGTTATTGATGAAGATGACCCAATCGATTTTGGCGATGCTCCAGATAGTTACCACACGCTTCTTTCCTCAAACGGTCCACGACACGAAATCGATGGTGTGACATGGCTTGGTGTCATTGCGCCTGATGGCGATCCTGACGGACAAATCGCGCCTTCTGGCGACAACAAAATTGGTACCGCTGACGAAGAAGGTGTTGGCTTTGTTGCGGCACTCGATCCAGGTTTGAGTTCACTGGTGAATGTGACAGCGTCTACTTCTGGCTACTTATCCGCTTGGTTTGACTGGAACCGCGACGGTGATTTCGCAGATGAAGGTGAACAAGTATTTACAGACCAGTTACTCGCAGCAGGAAACAACACACTTCCATTTATCGTCTCTGAATTGGCAACCGCAGGACCAAGTTGGAGCCGATTCCGCTTTAGTCAACAAACGGGGCTCAAATACGATGGAGGCTCAACCTCCGGCGAAGTAGAAGATCATCCAATCACTATCACCGAAAATGGCGTATCTGTTCAGCATTTCCCAAGTGCAGAAGGCTACGCAACGGTAGCGTTTGAGGATAACTGGCCATACACCGCAGACTACGACATGAACGACGTCGTCATTCAGTTCCGAATCACAGAAACGCGTATGGAAGGTGTGGTCGAGAACATTCAAATCACCGGTGACCTCGCCGCTTACGGTGCAGGATACAAAAATGGCTTTGCTATTCGTTTACCGGGCGTAGCAAAAACAAGTATTGAGAATGGCTTAACTACCCTGTCGTTTAACGGCGTTCAACAAGCAAGCAATGGATTGGAAACTATCTCGGAAGAGGCCATTTTC
>NZ_JAWPOT010000085.1:0-1063 GCF_033344415.1 Vibrio sp. 1727 | reverse complement strand
CTCTGGTTCTGAAATCCATCCCTGTCGGTGTTGCTTATGCAGTCTGGTCGGGACTCGGCGTCGTCATAATTACAGCCATTGCCTGGTTGCTTCATGGGCAAAAGCTTGATGCGTGGGGCTTTGTAGGTATGGGGCTCATAATTGCTGCCTTTTTGCTCGCCCGATCCCCATCGTGGAAGTCGCTGCGGAGGCCGACGCCATGGTGACGGTGTTCGGCATTCTGAATCTCACCGAGGACTCCTTCTTCGATGAGAGCCGGCGGCTAGACCCCGCCGGCGCTGTCACCGCGGCGATCGAAATGCTGCGAGTCGGATCAGACGTCGTGGATGTCGGACCGGCCGCCAGCCATCCGGACGCGAGGCCTGTATCGCCGGCCGATGAGATCAGACGTATTGCGCCGCTCTTAGACGCCCTGTCCGATCAGATGCACCGTGTTTCAATCGACAGCTTCCAACCGGAAACCCAGCGCTATGCGCTCAAGCGCGGCGTGGGCTACCTGAACGATATCCAAGGATTTCCTGACCCTGCGCTCTATCCCGATATTGCTGAGGCGGACTGCAGGCTGGTGGTTATGCACTCAGCGCAGCGGGATGGCATCGCCACCCGCACCGGTCACCTTCGACCCGAAGACGCGCTCGACGAGATTGTGCGGTTCTTCGAGGCGCGGGTTTCCGCCTTGCGACGGAGCGGGGTCGCTGCCGACCGGCTCATCCTCGATCCGGGGATGGGATTTTTCTTGAGCCCCGCACCGGAAACATCGCTGCACGTGCTGTCGAACCTTCAAAAGCTGAAGTCGGCGTTGGGGCTTCCGCTATTGGTCTCGGTGTCGCGGAAATCCTTCTTGGGCGCCACCGTTGGCCTTCCTGTAAAGGATCTGGGTCCAGCGAGCCTTGCGGCGGAACTTCACGCGATCGGCAATGGCGCTGACTACGTCCGCACCCACGCGCCTGGAGATCTGCGAAGCGCAATCACCTTCTCGGAAACCCTCGCGAAATTTCGCAGTCGCGACGCCAGAGACCGAGGGTTAGATCATGCCTAGCATTCACCTTCCGGCCGCCCGCTA
>NZ_JAWPOT010000084.1:0-1073 GCF_033344415.1 Vibrio sp. 1727 | reverse complement strand
CAACACACCAGCGTCAAGTGCTTGCTGTAAGCGATCTTGCAGAAGACCTTTACGAGCCACTTTGCCATCTTTCGCTGCTTTCATTAGCTTACGCTCCAATGGTTTGACGTCATACATGGCTAGGAAGGCATTTTCCATCAAACCTACGCTATCATTTTCGGATTTGCCGATGTAACACAAGTGGGTTAAACGGTCACGCTGCACGCCTGGGGTCATCATGGCTTCAGCAATGCTGACACTTAACTCATCACTTGGTTTGTCGAAGTGATTCCCTAGTGGGAATAACAAGCCTTTCAACACGCCACCAACATATTTCACTGGGAAGTTTGCGTACGCTTCGTTCAGCGATTTAGCTGCGTTGTACAAACAGTATTGGACAGCGTAATGCACGAAGTTTAAATCGCCTTGCTGACGCCCTTCATCTTCGTATTTTTTCAGCGTCGCGGATGCCATGTACAGGTAGCTCAAACCATCACCCAAACGTGCAGAAATCATCTCTTTACGCTTCAAGTCACCACCTAACGTCAACATGGCAAAATCGGCGCTTACTGCTAACGCTCGGCTCAGGCGGGTGATGTCTTTATAATAGCGCTGAGTTGGACCACTCATATTCGCTTTCACAAAGCGCGAGCCTGTTAGTGCTGCACCTAGCGCACCAAACGTATTCCCCATCGCATGACCAATATGTTTGAACAATAGAGAATCGAACTCTTTCGCACCCTGCTCTGAGTCTGGATTCGCCGCCGCTTCCATCTCTTTAAGCACATATGGATGACAACGGGTCGCACCTTGACCAAAGA
Organism: Vibrio sp. 1727; assembly: GCF_033344415.1. NCBI lineage: Bacteria > Pseudomonadati > Pseudomonadota > Gammaproteobacteria > Vibrionales > Vibrionaceae > Vibrio > Vibrio sp. 1727. The sequence continues at coordinate 273 of NZ_JAWPOT010000084.1, read as the reverse complement.
TCATCAAGTTACGCGTTAGGATATTTGCACCTTCAACAGTAATCGCAACAGGAATACCCAAGTAGTGTTTCGCAAGATAGTTCATTGGACCATCTTGAATCGCACGACCTGCGTGAATATCGAACGAGTCGTTCAAAATCGTACGTGCAATTTCAGTCATGTGGTATTTGGCAATAGCCGTAACAATGCCAGGTTTCTCTTTCATATCGAGAGAGGGAGTCGTCAACGAACGAGTTGCTTCAAAACGATAAGTCAGACCGCCAATACGCCCCA
>NZ_JAWPOT010000083.1:0-1074 GCF_033344415.1 Vibrio sp. 1727 | reverse complement strand
CTGCAAACATAGAACCCACCATCACACATGATGCGCCTGCTACGATTGCTTTACAGATATCACCAGAGAAACGGATACCGCCGTCAGCAATCACTGGGATACCGTATTCGTTAGCCACTTCAGCCGCGTCAGCGATTGCAGTGATTTGAGGAACACCAACACCCGTTACGATGCGAGTCGTACAGATAGAACCTGGGCCAATACCGACTTTCACTGCGCTTACGCCAGCTTCGATCAGTGCTTTCGCGCCAGCACCTGTTGCGACGTTACCGCCGATGATGTCTAGATCTGGGTACGCAGCACGAGTGTCACGAATACGTTGTAGAACGCCTTCTGAATGACCGTGAGAAGAGTCGATAAGTAGTACGTCAACGCCCGCTTCTACAAGTGCAGCAACACGTTCTTCGTTACCCGCACCAGCACCAACAGCAGCGCCAACACGTAGACGACCGCGCTCATCTTTACATGCATTTGGTTTACGTTCTGCTTTATGGAAGTCTTTAGCAGTGATCATACCGGTTAGTTTGAACTCATCGTTCACTACCAGTACTTTTTCAACGCGTGCTTCATGCATTTTCTCTTGAACTTCTTCACGAGTTGCACCTTCTTTTACAGAAGCTAGACGCTCTTTAGGCGTCATTACCGCAGACACTTTCTTAGATAGGTCAGTCACAAAGCGTACGTCACGACCAGTGATGATACCCACTAGCTCGTTGTGCTCTGTTACTACAGGGAAACCTGCAAAACCGTGCTTTTCCGTCAGAGCGACTACATCGGCGATGGTTGCATCAGGATTCACAGTCACAGGGTCTGTTACCACACCAGCTTCGAACTTCTTAACTTTACGAACTTCTGCCGCTTGCTGCTCAATAGACATGTTCTTGTGGATAAAGCCAATGCCACCTTCCTGCGCAAGAGCGATAGCTAGACGGGCTTCCGTCACGGTGTCCATCGACGCAGAAATCATAGGGATGTTCAGACTGATGTTTTTCGTCAACTGAGTGCGAAGATCAGCTGTGTTTGGGAGAACGGTGGAGTGTGCTGGCACAAGTAGTACGTCATCGAATGTCAGCG
>NZ_JAWPOT010000082.1:0-1084 GCF_033344415.1 Vibrio sp. 1727 | reverse complement strand
CCGGCGGTCACGTATTCCCAGGTTTGGCGGTGGCAAAGCAGCTTCAAGAACAAGGTTGGGAGATCCGTTGGTTAGGTACAGCGGATCGAATGGAAGCCGATTTGGTGCCAAAGCATGGTATTGAGATCGACTTTATCAAAGTAAAAGGTCTGCGAGGCCAAGGTGTTAAACGTCTTTTAGCTGCCCCTTTTCAAATTATTAATGCCATCATGCAAGCGCGAGCGCACATGAAGCGCTGGCAGCCGGATGCCGTTTTAGGTATGGGCGGCTATGTGAGTGGTCCGGGTGGTATCGCGGCTTGGTTAAGCGGTATCCCGGTTGTTCTACACGAACAAAACGCGGTTGCAGGTTTAACAAATCAATGGCTATCAAAGATCGCTAAGAAAGTCTTTCAAGCGTTTCCCGGCGCATTTCCTTCTGCGGCGGTTGTCGGTAACCCAGTACGTGAAGACGTAACGCAGTTGGATGAGCCCGCTCAACGTATGCAAGAGAGAGAAGGACCAATTCGTATTCTTGTTATGGGCGGCAGCCAAGGGGCGCGTATTCTTAATCAAACATTGCCAGCGGTGATGGCAAACTTGGGACAAGACTACTGTATTCGTCATCAAGCAGGTAAAGGCGCAGCGCAAGAAGTGCAAGCTGCTTATCAAGCGAACAATGTTGCTAATGCAGAAGTGACCGAGTTTATCGATGATGTTGCACAAGCGTATGCGTGGGCAGATCTGCTAGTGTGCCGTTCTGGCGCATTGACGGTATCTGAAGTCTCAGCAGCAGGTGTAGGCGCGATTTTTATCCCGTTCATGCATAAAGACCGTCAACAGGCACTGAATGCCGACCATTTAGTGGAATGCGGTGCTGCGAAGATGATTGAACAACCTGATTTAACCGTGGAGTCTTTGACTCAACAGATCCAACAATTGGATCGCCAAGCTTTACTTTCAATGGCTCAAAAGGCACGCAGTGCCGCAAAATTAGATGCTGACAAAGTTGTCGCACAAGCCATTGTCGCTTTGACCGAAAAGCGTTAACGAATTATTGAGAATCGAATTAATGACTATCCAACATACACAAGACTTAGCTCAGA
>NZ_JAWPOT010000081.1:0-1085 GCF_033344415.1 Vibrio sp. 1727 | reverse complement strand
AAACGGATACCTGCTAGAGGATCACCCGGATAATCCACCTCAGGAGAGATACCCACAACAATCGCACTGTTTGCGTTACGCTCTGCACGAGAGTATTGGCTCATGCCGTTCGTCACTACGCGACCTTCTTCAGATGTCGCCGCAACAACAGTGCCGCCTGGACACATACAGAAGCTGTACACGGTACGACCATTTTTACAATGGTGAACCAGTTTATAATCCGCAGCACCAAGAATTGGGTGACCCGCATTTGGACCAAAACGCGCTTCGTCGATCATCGATTGCTTGTGCTCGATACGGAAGCCAACCGAGAATGGTTTCGCCTCCATGTACACACCACGCTCGTGCAACATTTCAAATGTATCACGCGCACTGTGACCAACGGCCAATACCACGTGACGAGATTTGATCTCTTCACCGTTTGACAATGTCACGCCTGTGATTTGACCGTCTTCCATATGAAGATCATCAACACGAGTACTGAAACGAATTTCACCACCTAGCTCGATGATGGTCGCACGCATTTTCTCGATCATCGTTACCAGCTTGAAAGTACCGATGTGAGGTTTACTTACGTATAGAATTTCTTCTGGTGCGCCAGCCTCAACAAATTCAGTGATCACTTTGCGACCGTAGAAGTTTGGATCTTTCACTTGGCTGTACAGCTTACCGTCAGAGAACGTACCCGCACCGCCCTCACCAAACTGTACGTTTGATTCTGGGTTTAGCGTGCGTTTACGCCAGAAACCGAAAGTATCTTTAGTACGTTCACGTACTTCTTTACCACGTTCAACAATGATTGGGTTGAAACCCATTTGAGCCAACACCAAACCAGCAAACAGACCACATGGACCAAAACCGATGACGATTGGGCGCTCTGTTAGGTTCTCAGGTGCTTTCGCAACAAACTTGTATTCCATGTCTGGTGTTTGGCGAACGTGAGGATCGTTTGCGAACTTCGCTAGCAACGCGGTTTCATCGCCTTCAACGATGATGTCTAGCGTGTAAATAAGATGAATATTGGTTTTCTTACGAGCATCGTAGCCGCGTCTAAAGACGTTAAAAGAGATAACTTTCTCAGCAGG
>NZ_JAWPOT010000080.1:0-1086 GCF_033344415.1 Vibrio sp. 1727 | reverse complement strand
TCCATTAAGGCCTGAACGCCACTTCGAGCTCGTGATGATGCGTATGCTTCTAGCTTTTCACCAATAAGGAAGAGCAATAACACCATCGCGGCTTCTGCGGTTTCACCTAAGTACAACGCACCTAATGCAGCAACACTCATCAGTGTTTCAATGGCAAATGGTGTGCCACCACGAGCCAGTTTGACGGCCTTACGGGCAATAGGATACAAACCCAGCAAACAGGTTAAAGTAAAAATCCAGCTACTAAGCTGAGGGTTGATGCTTGCGACTAGGCCCGCAAATGCCATAGCACCTGCGATCGATAAAATCTGTAGATTGTCTTGAACAAAACCGAACCAGCCTTTGTTCTCTTTCTTTTGCTTTGGTTTATCCAGCGCAGAAAGCGGGAAACCAGTTTGGCGCGCTGTTTGTTCGATGATCGAACTTAGAGAATGGTCATCAAAATCGACAACTAACTTTTCTGTAGCAAAAAGGACTTTGGCATTCGTAACGCCTTGCAATGACATGATGGCTTTTTCAAGCTTTTGCGCGCAAGACGGGCAGTCCATATCGGACACGATCCAACTGCTACGGACTGAGGATTCTCGCAGTTCCGCGGGGCCTTCTTCATCGGCGGTGTCCGAACTGCAACAGCCTCCACTACAGCAAGAGCTTTCAACAGTATCAACACCCGCTTGAGCAATATTTAGCGTCGGTTTAGTTGGCGCGCAGCAAGAGTCATGGGCGCTGAGTGGCACCGCAGTTTTGATTTTGCCTGACTGGCAACCTTGATGTTTTGTACACATAGTTTGTTTTCCTTATTGGCTGAGACTGTTCATCTACCACTAAGGATAAACCTTGGAGATAGCTCCAAGGTCAAGACGAATTTTGTTAAAAGAGAAAAATAACCACTTCGCTCAACCTCAGCCTCTTCCGAAAAAAGAAAGACGCCGCAGCGCCTTTCGAAGTAGTCATGTCGATGTCGTCATCAAACTGGATGTTTAAAGCATTCGTTCAACGTCATCCCAATAGCGCGCAGAACATCACGGCGAGTGATGATGCCAACAAGTTTTCCTCGGTCGTCAACTACTGGGTACATTTTTGGCT
>NZ_JAWPOT010000007.1:0-187354 GCF_033344415.1 Vibrio sp. 1727 | reverse complement strand
TACGATGCTTGATGGGTGTAGCCGATCAGATCGTATCTTTTTGATTTAGTTCCATCGATTTAAGCAACAAAGCCGCTCCAGTTTGCAAAATAGTGCCACGATTGTACGAGATGGTACTGAAGTGCTAGCCTCAACAAACTTTGAAACTATTGGCTTAGAATCCCTCGGCTTATCTGAAACTCAAGCGTTGACCTTAAATGACTTCTTCACAACAGGTATCGAGACAAGTGGGGATGGCTCAAGTAAGCCACTTACTAATTCTCCAGTGACATTAAGCGCTGTTGAGGAAGATAGCGATCCAATCACGATAACTACTGAAGAATTACTATCGAACGTCAATATTGATGATGCCGATACTCTTGTCATTACAAACGTCACTATTGAGAGTGGGAATGGCACCTTAATTGATAACAGCGATGGATCTTGGACTTACATTCCAGAGGCTGACGATGACACTGAAGTGTCATTCTCCTATGACATTATTGATAACGATGGCGGTGTTATTAATGGCACTGCTAACTTAGATATTACGCCTGTTAATGACGCGCCAATAGCAACTAATGATGCGATTCAAACTGACGAGGATTCCCAGGTTGTAATTGATGTGCTCGCTAACGACAGTGATATTGAAGGTGATGATTTAATTATTACCTCTGCTTCTGTACCAGAAGAGCAAGGTATCGTTGAGATTATCGATGGTAAGCTTGTTTTCACTCCGGCTGAAAATTTCAACGGTAATGCAACGATTAGCTACACCATCTCAGATGGTGAGTTAGAGGATGAAGCTCAAGTTTCGGTAACAGTAAACTCAGTTAACGATGCGCCTATTGCCTCTAATGATACAACAATTACAGAGGAAGATAGCTCAGTAACGATTGATGCCCTGCCAAACGATACCGATATTGATGGCGATACGCTGTCGATTGAATCGGCGTCCGTACCTGAAGCGCAAGGCACAGTCGAGATTGTTGATGGCAAACTGGTCTTCACACCGGCTGAGAACTTCCATGGCGATGCTGAAATTACTTACACCGTGACCGATGGTGCACTGACCGACCAAGCGACGGTCAACGTCACCGTGAATGCGGTGAACGACACGCCTGTGGTTGAAAGCAGCATTGCAGACCAAGCCTTGGCGGAAGACTTTACGCCATACAGCATCGATCTAAATACCGCTTTCAGCGATGTGGATAATGTGGATGGTGAGTTAACGTTTAGCGTCTCTGGTAATAGCAACATTCAAGTGGCGATCGTCAATGGTATTGCTACGTTCACTCCAACCGCGGACTGGAACGGCTCAGAAACCCTAGCGTTTACGGCTACTGATCCAAGCGGTGAAAGCGTTAGCCAAACGGTGAACTTCACAGTAGCGCCTGTGGCGGACATCGTGGCAGACAACGCGACGGTCGTGGAAGACACGCCAACCATCATCAAGGTCTTAGGTAACGACACGTTCGAAGGCGACGACAAAGTGGTGTCGCTCGATACCAACAACGATCCAGCCAACGGCACGGTCTCGGTCAACCCGGACGGCAGCGTCACTTACACGCCAAACGACAACTATCACGGAACAGACAGCTTCACCTACATCGTTACGTCCGGTGGGGTATCAGAGTCCACCACGGTGAACGTCGATGTCACACCAGTCAATGATGCGCCAGTGGCAAACGATGACGCGGCAACAACACAAGAAGATACCGCTGTCACGATTGATGTCCTACCAAACGACACTGACATCGATGGCGATAAGCTGTCGATTGACTCGGCATCTGTGCCGAGTGACCAAGGGACAGTTGAAATTGTTGACGGCAAGTTGGTGTTCACACCGGCTGAGAACTTCCATGGTGACGCCGAAATCACTTACACCGTCACCGATGGTGCACTGACTGACCAAGCGACGGTCAACGTCACCGTAAATGCCGTAAACGACACGCCAGTGGTTGAGAGCAGCATTGCAGACCAAACCTTGGCGGAAGACTTTACGCCATACAGCATCGATCTGAATACGGCCTTCAGCGATGTGGATAACGTGGATGGCGAGCTGAGCTTCAGCGTTTCTGGCAACAACAACGTGTTGGTGTCGATTGAAAATGGCATCGCGACCATTAGCCCAACGGCAGACTGGAACGGCTCAGAAGCGTTAACCTTTACGGCGACCGATCCAAGCGGTGAAAGCGTTAGCCAAACGGTGAATTTCACAGTAGCGCCTGTGGCGGACATCGTGGCAGACAAAGCGACGGTGGTGGAAGACACGCCAACCATCATCAAGGTCTTAGATAACGACACGTTCGAAGGCGACGACAAAGTGGTGTCGCTGGATACCAACAATGGACCAGCTAACGGCACGGTCTCGGTCAACCCGGATGGCAGCGTGACCTACACGCCGAATGACAACTACCACGGTACAGACAGCTTCACCTACATCGTTACGTCGGGTGGGGTATCAGAGTCCACCACGGTGAACGTCGATGTCACACCAGTCAACGATGCGCCAGTGGCAAACGATGACACGGCCATTACTGACGAAGACACGCCAGTGACGATTGATGTTCTGCCAAACGATACTGATATTGATGGTGATACGCTGTCTATCCAATCAGCGTCTGTGCCGAGTGACCAAGGTAAAGTCGAAATTATTGATGGAAAACTGGTCTTCACACCGGCTGAGAACTTCCATGGCGATGCTGAAATCACTTACACCGTCACCGATGGTGCGCTGACTGACCAAGCGACGGTCAATGTCACCGTAAATGCGGTGAACGACACGCCTGTGGTTGAAAGCAACCTCGCAGACCAAACCTTGGCGGAAGATTTCACCCCATACAGCATCGATCTAAATACCGCTTTCAGCGATGTGGATAACGTAGATGGCGAGCTGAGCTTCAGTGTCTCTGGCAACAGCAACATTCAAGTGGCGATCGTCAATGGGATTGCTACGTTCACTCCAACGGCAGACTGGAACGGCTCAGAAGCGCTGACGTTTACGGCTACCGATCCAAGCGGTGAAAGCGTTAGCCAAACGGTGAACTTCATAGTGGCGCCTGTGGCGGACATCGTGGCAGATAAAGCGACGGTTGTGGAAGATACACCAACCGTCATCAAGGTCTTAGAGAACGACACGTTCGAAGGCGACGACAAAGTGGTGTCGTTGGATACCAATCACGGTCCAGCCAACGGCACGGTCTCGGTCAACCCGGACGGCAGCGTGACTTACACGCCAAACGACAACTACCACGGTACAGACAGCTTCACCTACATCGTCACCTCCGGTGGGGTATCGGAGTCCACCACGGTGAACGTCGATGTCACACCAGTGAATGACAGGCCTGACAGTGAGGACTTTACGCATGTTACTGACAAGCCTTTGACGCAAGTTGTATTTGATACTGATATGAAACCTTTAGGTGATGGCGACTCTCAGGATCATATAGCGGATATTGAAGATGACTTAAATGGCAACGATTTGCATGTGCGGATTACTGAACTGCCAACCTCAGGTACGTTGTTCTTTAAAGATAGTGATGGTGAGTTGCACGAAATTAAAGAAGTAAGCGATACGCTTTATGACAAAGACAGCCTTTACTATGAAGCTGATAATGTTGGCTTCTTATTAGGTATCAAAGATCGTCCTAATACGCCTAATAGCTCGGAATCTACAACAGATTTCAATAACTGGGGATTAAGTGAGGATGGTGGTTCATCACATTCCCGTACTGAGCATTTAGCAAATGGAGCTTCTATCACCATTTCTTCTGATAGCGGTGAGCTTGCGCAGTACAACCGCCAGGTGTCACACATCGGCAATGGTATCGCTGACAATGATGGGCAGGGTATTGAGAAAGGTGAAACGATTACGATCGATTTGTCTAATAACCCTGTGGGCAGCGTAAACCTTGGCTTAGATGGATTAGGTGGATTGTTTGATTACGGTGATGACAACGCAGCACTTATTACGGTTACATACTTAGATTCAAATAATGTCCAACAGACTCAAACGTTCGAGTTTTTGAAGCCTGAAGGCAACTTCATGCTATTCCAAGAAACAAGCGTTGGTTATGGGAAAGATCTAGCTCTTCCTGAAGGTTCGGTCATTACTCAGTTAGATTTTTCTACGAAAAATGAAGGGAACTGGGAGTTACGTTATGTAGAAGGTGTACCTGCCGAAGACAGCTTTGGATATGTGGCAGTCGACTCTGAAAATGGCGTTAGCGATCCATCTACAGTCAATATCGTTAATGAAATGCTAGATGGTAATATTGCTGAAAATGGGCCAAGCCTGTCTGTGGTCGGTGATAGCGTGACTGAGGGTGACAATGTCACGTTCTCGGTTGTTCTAAATGAAACCACCAGCACTGCCGTTAAGTACCAAGTTGATATGCTTGCTCAAGGTTCTTCAGTTGATAAGAATGACGTAAATCTATCAAATGCAACCTATACAAATGGTGTTGTTTTCTTAGGTGGTTACTTGATTGTTCCTGCAGGTATAAGTAGCTTCGAAATATCGATTCCGACTATTGATGACTTGGTTGTGGAAAGCAGCGAAACGATCGTTCTTGAGATCGGCGGTGAAACGGGGACGGCAACAGTTCTTGATAATGACAGTACAAAACTTAGCGTAGTAGATGCCGGCGATGTCATTGAAGGAACTGACGCAATATTTACCGTTTTACTCTCTAACCCTGTTCAAGAGGCCGTTGTCGTCAATCTGAAGTCAACAACAAATGATAGCTATACTGCGGAAGATGTTGATTTAGGCACTATGGTAGTGACCTATGTGGATACTCATGGTCAAACTCAAACATTAGATATGGCGCCTAATGGAGACGTTACCATACCTCCAGGTGTCGCTGAAATTAAAGTCGCAGTCCCGACCAAACTAGATAATGTCCATGAAGGTGATGAGAGCTTTGGTCTGACGGTTACGGAAATCGGTAGTGTCACCAGTAATGGTATTGCAACTGGTAACGCAAATATTGTGGATTCTGATCCTGCACCTTTAGTTAGTATTAGTGCCGATCAAAACAGCGTAAATGAAGGTGAAACGGCAGGCTTTACGCTGACACTTGATAAAGTTGCAGATGAGAGTGTTACGGTTCATGTCGAATATAGTGGCGTGGCCCAAGATGGAAAAGATTTTGTTGGCGTTCTGAGTGTTGAAGTTCCTGCGGGTCAATCTTCAGCTGCTCTTGACTTACTGACGGTCACCGATGGTATTTATGAGGGCGCAGAATCTTTCACAGTAACCATTAAAGAGGTGGATGGCGCTGATGCGAGCATTGCTTCAAATAACAGCGCAAGTGTTGTGATCGTTGATGCCCAAAGTGCACCGAAAGTGACTATTAGCTCAGATCAATCCTCAGTTGATGAAGGTAGTGATGCAAAATTTATCGTCAACATTGACCAAAAAGCAGATGAAGATGTACTGGTAACATTCACAATCGGAGGGAATGTTGATGACAAAGATTATATTGCTCCAAGTACGTACACAGTCACGATTCCAGCGGGTAAAACGTCGGCGCCGATTGATATAAAAACTCTCGATGATGGTATTTACGAAGATCTTGAAAACCTAACCGTGACTCTAATTGATACGGTTGGTGCAGATTCGACGCTTGCAAGTGACTCGAATGAAGCAACAGTCTCTATTATAGATGCTCAGCACGCTCCAGAGTTTATTTCTGGCGGCGATAGTGCTGGTGACAAACCAAATGATGATGTTTACGACTTCGGGTCAGTTAACGAAAACACGGTGAGTGGGGCCGTTATCGGCACGGTCGTTGCTGAAGATCACGATAATGACGTGCTTGTATACCGCTTTGCAGATGGCTCGAGCACTAATGGTATTTTTGATATCGACCCGACAAGCGGAGAGATTTCATTGAACAAGACAATCGATGATGTTGACTTGGGCGATTATATGCTTCAGGTTGAGGTTATCGATGGAACTGGCGGGATTGATACTGCCGAGGTAAATGTTTCTCTGGTAAATGTGAATGATGCTCCTGAATCTTCGCCTTCAGTGGTTGAGATGAATGAAGATACTCAAGTGATGCTTGATTGGTCATCATTCGGTATTAGCGATGTGGACTCTGATGTATCAGATCTCTCCGTCCAAATTACAACGCTTCCTAGCGATGGCTCATTAGAGTACAGAGATTCGCAAGGCGATTGGCAGTCTGTACAAATCGATCAAGTCCTCGATAAATCGCTTTTTGAGGAAAACGGTGTTCGTTTTGTACCTGAATTAAATGAATCAGGCAGTGACAGCTTCGGCGGAAATCAAGTCGGAGATCAGGAATCTAGTTACGCTCAAATTGGTTTTAAACCGACAGATGGGCAGAGCTCTGGTCAAGAGTCGACACTGACAATAGACGTGAACCCTGTAGCTGACAAACCGAACTTAATTGCAGTGACGCCATTAAACTCATTGCCTCAACAAGAGTTTAACGTTACGACATGGAGTAATGTTCAAGTTGGTTCTAGTGATGGTATGGGGGTCAATGGAGAGACTCTAATCTCAGCGATCAACGCTCTTAATGAAGCCGATGGTACTCGATTGAGTTGGGCAAATGTGGAAGATTTAGGGACTCATGCAACCTTGGCAAATGAGGCCGTTCTAGTCACATCTCTTGTTTATCTCGAAGCTGGCTCGAGTTACGACTTTGTCGGTCAAGCCGATGATAGCCTTGCAATCAAGTTGGGTGGTACGTTACTTGATCAAGCTCGTTGGGGGAGCGACAGTGGTGATATTAAGGGAGCTAGCTTTACCCCTTCGGTATCTGGCTTTTATCCAATTGAAATTTATCACCATAACCAAAGTGGTCCGGGTAACTTTAATGTGGATGTATCCATTAATGGACAAGCGCCTGTCAACCTGAGCAATAGTAGTCTTTACGTAGTTAGTGATGAAAGTGCACTAGAAGCAACTGATATCAGAACGTCTGAACTACAAGAAGTTAATGGTGTTGCGTTTTACGAAACATACCAGCTGAACGAAGGGTTACAAGATACAGCGATACCGCTCTCTGAAATTAAAGCAAGCTTAAATGATACAGATGGCTCTGAATCACTTAAAGTCACGCTAACTGGCTTACCTGTAGGTGCGATCCTTTCAGATGGAAATAGTTCTATTACTGTCGCAACTATTGATGAAGAACTGGACGTGACAAGTTGGGCATTAGATGCACTTACTGTGACTCCACCTGCGGGCTCCCATGATGACTTCACTATCAATTTGACTGCAACGAGTACAGAAAGCTCGAATGGTGATTCAGCAGAATCTAACTTGGCGATCAATGTTGTAGTACATGAGAACTTACCGACGGAAACGGAAAGTGATTTGGGCGAAACCATAGAAGACAATACTCTACAAGGGAATGTATTGCTTAATGACTCTGACGGCGACAATATTCTGATGGTAGATCATCTTACTATCGATGGTGCTGATTACGAGGTAGGCGAAAGTGTTTCTTTGACTAGTGGTACGTTACTAGTAAACCGAGATGGTAGTTACATATTTGAACCTGCTGAGCATTGGTCAGGTGACGTTCCATTAATTAGCTATACCACAAATACTGGCGTAACAAATACACTTGATATCAATGTTGTTGCTATCGCAGATGCACCTACGATCACGATCAATGTTGGCGACTTAGTTAAACGAGATGCTATTGATCCAAACCATCACTTAGCTACATCGGCAATAAATAATACCAATACCGAAAATGAGGCTGTCGCAGCCAACCTTGGGTTGGATAATGCAGTACCTAAAATTAATACACACGCTGGTGTTGTGTTGGGAGTCAATACTGACTTAAGTGACACCGACAGCTTGTTTGTTGGGACAGATTTCAACGATGTATTCTATGGTGGCGGTGGCGATGACGTATTTGTTGGCGGTGGTAACAATGATACGTTTTATGGTGATGACGCGACCAGTCTTACTCTGCATGATGGTAAAGATACAGTCTACTTAACAGGGAACTTTGATGACTACAAAATGACCTTCAAAGACGATCATGGAGGTAAAGTTCCATATTGGATTTTATTAGATAGTCGTTCTATCGATTCGGTAAACGATCATACAGGTAGTGATGACCGAGGTGATCATTTATATGAAATTGAACGCGTTGTTTTTGCAGACAAAATTGTTGATTTGAAACCTGATGGCACTTATGAAGTGCTTCAAGATCGCTGGATTTCGGTCGATGTGGATGTTGATCTAGTTGATGTCGATGGAAGTGAGGATTTAGCGCAGACTGCTCTTGTACAAGATCTACCAGACGGTGTTGACGTGTATGTTGATGGGGTCGCAATTAAGCAAGATTCAAATGGAGATTACCCTGTCACTCTTGGTACAGATGGTAAGCTTTCCCTGGATATCAGAGTGCCATTCGATTATGAAGGCAGCTTAGAGTTCCCGCTAAGCGTTACTGCTACGTCTGTTGAAGGATCAAATAATGACGCAGCTTCAACAACTGAATCCGTTGAGCTTACAGCTCGTGACTATGTGTTGGAGTCGGGATCGCATGGGAATGATCAGATAACGGGTAGTGACGATCACGATATTATTGTTGGTGATGTTCAAGGATTGGAGATCATTGCAGGTCAGGACTACAACATCGCATTTGTTCTGGACACTTCAGGGAGCATGGGTAACTGGGTAGGAACTGCGAAGCAAGAAGTGCTAGATGTGTTTGATGAGCTGTTAAGTGCGGTAAATCAAGGAGAGAAGCCAGGGACAGTGAATATTCACCTTAGTGAATTTGCTTCAAGTGCATCAGCGGTGATTTCTGTTGACTTGAGTTCTCTTACAGCAAGAAAAGAGTTTGTAGAAGAGTTGAATCGTGTAATTGATGATGAGGGTTCTGGCGGCACAAACTATGAGGCGGGCTTACAGTCGGCCGTTGAATGGTTCAGCAGTCAACCTAACCCTAATGGCCAAAATATCACGTACTTTGTTACGGATGGTCAACCAAATAGAGCAACATACCTCTATGGTGTAGCACCGAGTGAATTCTCGAAAGTGATTTTGGACGTCGATAATTCTGGCAAGCTTGTTACCCTGCAAGATATTGCGAGTAAAAACAATTACTCATACGGACAAACAGTTACCTACAAAGGTGATGTCGTTATAGATAGTTACGGTAAGGTTTATTCACCGCTAACAGGAAGAATCCTTGGCGATATCGACAGATATTATGGCTCTATCCGTTATTACGATGAAGGGAATAGCTCGACACAAGCTCAACACATGTATCAAGTACTAGCGGCATTGTCCTCTATAGAAGCGATAGGTCTTGGGAGTGGCGTTGATGAACATACACTCAAGCAGTATGACACTGATGGTGTGGTAGAGTCAGATATTGATGTTACTAAGCTTGCTGAAACGATATTGGGTCAAGATGTACCTCTCAAACAAGGTTCAGACACTATTCAAGGAGGTGAAGGTAACGATATCTTGTTAGGTGACTTAATTGAGTTTGGTGGTAATGAACAAGGCTTAAGTGCGATTCAATCACATGTGGCGCAGCAAACGGGTCAGGATGTGTCTACCGTTGACGGCGAAGATATACATGAGTACGTTAGAAATAACTTGGAAGAATTCAACCAAACTCACCAAGGAGATAAATCGGATAATTTATATGGCGGCGCTGGTGATGACTTACTATTTGGTCATGGTGGCAACGACATACTCGTTGGCGGTGAAGGGGATGATATTCTGATTGGTGGTTTAGGTAGTGATACTTTAACAGGGTCAGAAGGGGCCGACATCTTTAAGTGGAGTGAAGTCACTAACGATGTTGATACTGTCACTGACTTCAATAAAAATGAAGACGCTCTAGACTTCTCAGATCTGTTTGACGACTTATCTAAAGATGAAATTGGAGAGCTTCTTAATGATCTTCAATCAGGTGATCATACTGGTGATGTCGGAGAGTATCATGTAGAAGTGGCACCAGACGGGGGATCTGAGGCAAACCTGAGTATTACAAAAGGGAGCTCGACATTGGACATCCATTTTGACGGTGCAAGTGTTGATGATGTGACTCAAAGCTTAATTGCGAGTTTAGAAGCTCAGTACAAAGACATGTAGTAGCGCTAAACTGTAGTCAAATTTAAAATCAAAAAAGGTCTAGCAATTTGCTAGACCTTTTATTTTTACGGTCTGTTTATTGTTGTGCTAGCTTTTTGGAAGTGTTGTGAAAACGGTCCATTCTTTCTTCACTTCACCCTTGTGGCCAATCACTGTTGCGGTTACTCGACGGTTCAATGCGTGACTAACTTGGTCTGTACCTTGTGTCGCAAGTACTGTGTCTCCATAGCCGACAATGGTAACTCTATCTCCACTAATGCCGTTCTTCATGAGCTCTTTTCTAACGTTTTCAGCGCGGCGCTTAGATAAGTCAAGATTATGTTCTGCAGTACCAGTGCGACTAGCATAACCTTGAATCTCTATAGACGTGTTCGGGTACTCTTTCAAAAAGTCGGATAGTTCAAGAATTTGTTGCGTAAAGATAGGGTTGATCACATCGGAATCGTTCGCAAATAGTACTCGAATTTGCATTTCTTGTGAGGAGTCAACGTACGAACCACAACCGTCGTTGTCTATTTCGGCACCCAAAGGTGTACCCGGGCACAAATCTCGCTCGTTAATGACTCCGTCAGAGTCATCATCTATATGATCAGCCCACTGATCGGCAATTGGGGTATCTATGTAATCATATTCATCACCACGATCTGATGAACTGCATGCGGAGAGCATTAATGAGAGTGTAATAAAAGCTATGTGTTTCATAATTAATACTCCACTTCTTCTAGCCATTCTTTAGGCATTTCAACCCTTAATGCACTCAACAGTTGCCCAGTTGCGTTCATCACTCGATATTTGGCGTACTGCTCTGCGTATTTAGAATCTAAGTAGTCTTTACGCGCCTCAAAGAGCTCGTTTTCAGTGTTCAATAGATCAAGCAGTGTTCGTTTACCGATGCGATATTGCTTCTCGTAAGCAATTACGGTCTCAGACGCAGAGTCTACATGATCTGATAGAAACTCTTTTTGTTGTAATGTTAAATCAAGCGCACTCCAAGAAAGCCTTAATCCTTCTTCAACATTGCGATAGGCACCTTCACGCAAGTCTTTTGCTTTATTTAGCTGGTAGGCAAAGTTTTCTGAGTTCGCTGCATCACTGCCACCATTGAATAGGTTGTAGCGTAGACGCAGCATGGCAAGTGTCTCATCACTTCGACCTTTTAAACCATCAGCGTCGTCACGCCATGTTTGCGAAGCTTCAATTGAAATGGTTGGGTAATTAACACCTTTAGACTGTTTGTATTGAAACTTAGCCGAGTCTACGTCTGCGAGCGCCACTTGAATAACGGGATGAAGTTCAAATGCCAAGCCTACCGCTTCATCAACCGTGTACGGGATAAAGTTTTGGTCCGCTCTCGGAAAGATTAACCCTTGTGGTGTTTGACCGACTAAACGAGTGAACATCGTGTGAGAGTCATACAGGTTATTTTGAGCAGCAGCTAAGTTTCCGTGTGCTTTTGCCAAACGTGCTTCTACCTGCGTCAAGTCAGCAGTAGAGCCGATACCCGAGTTGACTCGTTTTTTAATGTCATCGTAAATATCTTTATGAACAGCAAGGTTGTTTTCTGAAAGCTTTAGGACTTCATACGCTTTAACAGCGTCCAAGTACACTTTAGTCACTTCAAGTGCCTTATCTGAAGCATCTGCTAAGAGTTGAAATCTAACAGATTCAGCATCAGCTGCGGTTCGATCAATATCATTTAATGTAGCGCTACCATCCCATATTAGTTGGGTCAGTGTCACTGAAGCTTCCTTTCGAGTGTAATCCGTGTCTCCTCGACCAACTTCATCTGACGGGTCTAATCCTTCATATCCAATTCCAGCATCTAGATCAACAGAGGGGAGGTAAGCACCTGATGAAGCTTCATTTATGTACTTCTGGCTCATAAACTCGTTAAATGCACTCTTAATATCGGGGTTATTTTGTAGCGTCTGTGCAACCGCTTGCTCTAGAGTTTGACCGAAAACTGGTGAAGACACTATTAAGCAACAGCAGGCTATATGTACTCGATTCCATCTCACGTTAGTTCTCCTAAAATCATGTCGCTCTTATTCTGTTTCATATTTGAGACGAGAAGTTACAAACAATGAATTTTCTTAGTGCGTATTATCAACTTGTTGATGTTTAAATGTTTAATTCAATAAAAAACAACAATCTTACTCTCTAAACTCTAGCATACGAGGCAAAGCTTGCTTGGTAAGTGGTCGATTTTTTCGTAGAAAACCTTTTTATCTTAAGAGCATAGCGGAAACTGGTTTAAATGAAGGCAAATTCTTCGGTTATTTTCCTTATTACTCTCAAAAAACTAAATCCTCTTGGAATAAAACGAAAAATTCATATTTTGTCTAAACTATAGACGTGTTTAGTGCAGTAACAAGCCTTTAATTAAACTAATACAAGGATGAAGAGCATGGATCGAGTAGCGTTAAGTTCATTGATGAGCAATGTCGTGGTTATAGGGCTTGATGGGAACCTGAGAAGTCTTGAAAGTGGTCAGCTACCTCAGCCTGGTGAATTAATTATTGAGGAAGTTTCTGATACATCAGAATTAATTGTACAACAGGTAACACCGCAAGGTAGTTCAATTAACGTTACTGATGATGTCACTGCGCTAATCGAGGCTATCGTTAGTGGAGAAGACCCTACTGCTCTTGGTGAGGATTTTGAGCCAGCTGCAGGTGAGGAAAGTGGTTCTAGCCCCCAAAATACTGGTGCAATAGATCGTACTGGCGCTGAATTGTTGGCTAGTACGAATTTTGAGACCGTCGGTATTGATGGAATCGGACTATCTACAACTCAAGCACTATCTTTGTTGGATCTTTTCAGAGTAATTAATGGCCCTGTACCACCGACTATCTTAGTTCAAGAAATATCTAGTCCGACTATCAACGAAGGTGACCAAGTTGTATTCGATATTACTCTAAGTCAAACAACTGAAGACAACACTGATGTCATTCTTTCTCTCCTTGATGGAACCGCAACAGGCGGCTCAGCTGACGAGAACGGGAGTGACTACGTCAATGAGCGTGTCCTCATAACATTTTCTGATGGTACAACAGAAGAAGTTTCAGTCGGTGAAAGCGGAACCTTTACCATTTCGATCCCACCGGGTGAAAGTGACTTTACGGTCTCTATAGACTCTATTGACGACTCTGTATTTGAAGGCCCAGAAACGTTTACGCTCTCTGGCACGACAGAAGAACAAAGCACACCTGTTACTGGGACTGCCACTATTTTAGATGATGGTAGTGGACCTGGCTCAAATCCTGATGATGATCGCCCAGCGGTAACGATGAGTGATGCAGGTACGGTTAATGAGGGTGAGACAGCGAACTTCAAAGTGACGCTGTCGAATGCCTCCGAGTCCACTGTTCAAGTCGAGCTAGGCCTGAACTTAGGCGATACCGAAGTTGGAGATTTGGGCACCCTAGAATACAACACGGGAAGCGGTTGGGTTGCAGTGCCAAACGATGGCGTAGTAACGGTGCCAGCGGGGCAAACCGAGTTTGATGTGCGTATCGCTTCCATTGATGACGCTGTTTATGAAGGCCCAGAAGATTTCAGCGTGACGGTGACTGGCATTGGGGCGGTGCAAGGCAGCGATACCGGTACGGCAACGATAGTGGATGATGGCAGTGGTCCAGGCTCTGATCCGGATGATGACCGTCCAAGCGTGACTATTTCAGACGCTGGTACGATTAATGAGGGAGAGGCAGCGAACTTCAAAGTCAACTTATCGAACGCCTCTGAGTCTACAGTACAAGTCGAACTAGGCCTGAACTTAGGCGATACCGAAGCCGGTGACTTAGGTACCTTGGAATACAACACAGGCTCCGGTTGGGTTGCAGTGCCAAACGATGGCGTAGTAACGGTGCCAGCGGGGCAAACTGAGTTTGATGTGCGCATTGCTTCTATTGATGACGCGGTGTACGAAGGCCCTGAAGATTTCAGTGTCACGGTGACTGGCATTGGCGCAGTGCAAGGCAGCGATACGGGGACGGCAACGATAGTGGATGACGGTACGGGTCCAGGACCTGATCCGGATGATGACCGTCCAAGCGTGACTATTACCGATGCTGGCACCATCAATGAGGGGGATTCGGCGAACTTCAAAGTCACCTTATCGAACGCCTCTGAAGCGGAAACGCAAGTGGAGTTGGGTCTTAATCTCGGCGATACCGAAGCCGGTGACTTAGGTACCTTGGAATACAACACGGGAAGTGGTTGGGTTGCAGTGCCAAACGATGGCGTAGTAACGGTGCCAGCAGGGCAAACTGAGTTTGATGTGCGTATTGCTTCCATTGATGACGCCGTTTATGAAGGCCCAGAAGATTTCAGTGTGACGGTGACTGGCATTGGCGCAGTGCAAGGCAGTGATACCGGTACGGCGACGATAGTGGATGACGGCACGGGGCCAGGCCCCGATCCGGATGATGACCGCCCGAATGTGACTATTACCGATGCTGGCACCATCAATGAGGGTGAGACAGCGAACTTCAAAGTGACCTTATCGAACGCCTCTGAGTCTACAGTACAAGTCGAACTAGGCCTGAACTTAGGTGACACCGAAGCCGGTGACTTAGGTACCTTAGAATACAACACGGGAAGCGGTTGGGTTGCAGTGCCAAACGATGGCGTGGTGACGGTGCCGGCGGGGCAAACCGAGTTTGATGTGCGTATTGCTTCCATTGATGACGCGGTGTACGAAGGCCCAGAAGATTTCAGCGTGACGGTGACTGGCATTGGCGCAGTGCAAGGCAGCGATACGGGTACGGCAACGATAGTGGATGATGGCAGTGGTCCGGGCCCTGATCCGGATGATGACCGTCCAAGCGTGACTATTACCGATGCTGGCACCATTAATGAGGGTGAGACAGCGAATTTCAAAGTGACGTTGTCGAATGCCTCCGAGTCTACAGTTCAAGTCGAGCTAGGCCTGCACTTAGGTGACACCGAAGTTGGAGACTTAGGCACCTTAGAATACAACACAGGCTCCGGTTGGGTTGCAGTGCCAAATGATGGCGTGGTGACGGTGCCGGCGGGGCAAACTGAGTTTGATGTGCGCATCGCTTCCACTGATGACGCCGTTTATGAAGGCCCTGAAGATTTCAGTGTGACGGTGACTGGCATTGGCGCAGTGCAAGGCAGTGATACCGGTACGGCGACGATAGTGGATGACGGCACGGGGCCAGGCCCCGATCCGGATGATGACCGCCCGAATGTGACTATTTCAGACGCTGGTACGATTAATGAGGGTGAGACAGCGAACTTCAAAGTAACGTTGTCGAACGCCGCCGAGTCTACAGTTCAAGTCGAACTAGGCCTGAACTTGGGTGACACCGAAGCCGGTGACTTAGGTACCTTGGAATACAACACCGGAAGTGGTTGGGTGACAGTGCCAAACGATGGTGTGGTGACCGTGCCAGCAGGGCAAACTGAGTTTGATGTGCGTATCGCTTCCATTGATGACGCTGTTTATGAAGGCCCTGAAGATTTCAGCGTGACAGTAACCGGCATTGGTGCAGTGCAAGGCAGCGATACCGGTACGGCAACGATTATTGATAATGATGCTCCTCCTTCTATTTCAAATGTTGTGAATGCAGTTGTTTCGGAAGAAGGTTTAGCTAATGGTATCCCTGATAATACAGGATCACCTTCAGACACTACTAACTCCGCAAGTTTCTCAGGAACATTCACAGTTGCCGATCCAGACACGGCGAATGTTTCAGTGGTATTGGCAGGTCCTAACAACCTAACATCAGGAGGGGAGCCTATATCGTGGACGTGGGACAACAGTACTCAAACGCTGACTGCGAAAACTGCTCACCTGAGCGTTGTTGCTACTGTTGTGCTGAGCGAGCCTTCAGCTTCAGGTCAAGGCTCTTGGGACTATACTATTACTCTGTTTGAGCCACTTGATCATCCTGTTAATGATGTGGAAGACATCATCAACTTTGATTTACAGATTTCTGTAAGTGATGGACAAACAACAACATCTCAAAGCTTAAATGTGGCCGTTGAAGATGATTGCCCATACGTGCCTGTTGTTGTTCAACCCGTCGATGTGTCGCTTACTGGTGCACCTAACGTTCTGACAGGGCGCATAGATTTTGCAGGAAGTGAGGCAGATGCAACCAGTCGAACATTTGGGGACGTTGTTGTGACTGCAAACGGTTTTGTGTCTGACGAATCTGTGATGCTGGGAACAGCTGAAATCAATCAATCATCAGAAGGGATTGGCGTTAAAAGTTCTGGTAACAACGGCTTCCAATTAGAAAACGAAGTCGATTATCGATTCGCGGGTAATGAGGGTGTATCAGAGCAGTTAATCATAGACTTAGGCAATAAAGTTGCTTACGGAGCAGAAATAGAATTTGAGAAAATGTTTGGTGGTGAACTTGAGAAAGGAATCGCATCTTTTTATAGAGATGGTGTATTAATTGCTCAGCAATCGTTCAGCTCTGACGCAAGCAGTGGTGATTACGCGGCAAATTTCAATGTTCAACAGGGAGGCTTTGATAAAATCATCCTCGAGGCGACCAGTAATGGCAATGGCCCGGATACTGAAGACAACAGTGACTTTACCGTTAAATCAATAACCTTTACAGGTGCGTACTCTGGCGTGCCAATTGCTAGTGCGGATGGGAACCTCGGTGCTGTATATGGAGCTGATGGCCCTGGTTCTATAGTCTTAAATGGAGGTGAGGCTGGTTTAGAGACTCTAGATGGTAAAGACGTGTTGATATACGTCGATCCACAAAACTCTAATAGACTGATTGCAGAGGCTGATGGAGAGCTTGCATTCGAAGTTCAACTTACACCTAGCACTGGAAAATGGGAGTTCTTCCAATACTTGCCTTTGACCTCACCTTATGGCGATGGGGATATCGATTTTAACTACACTATTACTGATAATGATGGCGACAGTAAAACGGGGTACTTTTCTGTCAACCCTTACGCCCCACCAATCGTAGAAGGTGTAACACTAAACGTTTCTGAGGAAGGCTTAAGCAACGCCATTGCTGATGACTCTGCTCTAAACGGCTTTGATGACACAACTGACTCGAGTTCTGATGTAGAACAATTGACGCTGGGTCAAACCGTTGATTCTGTTACGCTCAGTGAACCATCTACAGCTCTTACTAGTAACGGGATCTCTGTAACGTGGACGTTATCAAATAACGACCAAATGCTTATCGGTTCAGCGAACGGTGAAGAGGTTATCAAAATATCAGTCAATGATACTGGAGTGGTATCTACGGAGCTTCTTGGTCCGATTGATCACTCCAACCCATCTGGAGAAGACACCTTAAATATTGAGGTGCCTGTGCTTGTCTCGAATGCTCGTGGCCTTACTAACTCCACAACGGTCAACGTTATTGTGGAAGATGACTCACCAGATTCTGCATCTATTATTCACGATGTAGTTGCAGAAACTAAAGAAAGTGCCAACGTTCAGCTCATAATGGATGTCTCGGGTTCTATGCGAACGGATAATCGCTTGCAGATAATGAAAGATTCGGCAACTCAGTTATTGAATCAATATGAGTCTATCGGTCAAACGCGAGTTCAAATTATTACTTATAGCAGTACAGCATCCACTTACGCTATAGGTGCTGCGACGTGGCTGACGGTCGAGGAGGCCAAAGCGTATATTGAGACGCTAACTGCGGGTGGCGCGACTAACTATAACAACGCGCTAAATGAAGCAAAACAGTCATGGGATGATGTAGGTAAGTTAACCAGTGCGTCGAATGTTAGTTACTTCTTGTCAGATGGTCAGCCAAACCCTGCGTCATCATTTATAAACGACGCTCGCGAGCAGAGTTGGATTGATCACCTAACCGATCCTGATAATCAGATAACAGCCCTAGCGTATGGTATGGGCGTTAATCTTATGCCGGAGCAATTAGATCGCGTAGCATATGATGGCTTTTTGAATCAAGACCTTGATGGTGTTGTGGTTCCTGACGTAACTCAATTACCTCCGGTTATGTTGCAGTCAGTGATTCAACCTGTTGGGGGGAACTTGATGTATACCACTTCTCCAGATACAGGTATTGGTGCAGATGGTGGTTATATTAGCGAAATAGAACATGACGGTGTCACTTATTCGTTTGATGGTACAGACCTAATAGTAACTGACAATAACGATGGTATTTCGCATGCATTTGACGACACAACGATGCAGCTTACTATCTATATCGACAGCAAACATACTCTGGAAATCGACCTAAACGATGGTGCGTATGCATTTTATGGTGCAGTGGGTGATACAGTTGAAACGTTAGACTTCGATTATGTATTGACGGATAACGATGGCGATCAAAGTGAGAATACCCTGCAATTCGTTATTGATGAAAACGGAGGAGTAAATGCTTCAAGTAATGGCTCTGCAAATATTATTGAAGCTGAAGTAGACGTAAGTCATGACATCTTGATCGGTAATGATAACGAGGCAGATGTCTTTAAATGGGTCAACGACTCCTTGGATACAGGAACAGATCTAATTAGAGGTTTTGAGAGAGATTTGGACACCTTAGATCTGAGTGAAGTCGTTGAAGATGCAGGGCACAATACGATAGAAGAACTTCTCAATAGTATTGACTTGAACATTGATGGCGATGACTTATCTCTAGAAATAACCCATAACGATGGAAACTCAATTCAAACTATCGTAATAGAAAACGGGGCGACAGAGTTTAGTGATTTAATCGTGGGAAATGCGGACTTTGAGAGAGATGTGTTATCCGCACTAACTAAGGTTAACTTAGAGCCATAATGAAAAAGGGCCAGTAGGCCCTTTTCTTCTGCTTTGTCTTACTTATTCGTAGCCTAAAGCACTTTACATGCAAAACCTTTTAAGTAGAAACCTTCTGGATATGCTGTATCGGTTGGGTGGTCAGCGGCTTGTTCAAAACGCTCCACAAACTTTACTTGGCGGTTAGCGTCTACGGCTGCATCAGCGATGATTTTCTGGAACAGAACTTGATCCATCAAGCCAGAGCACGAGTAGGTCAGTAGCGTGCCGCCCGGTTTTAGAATTTGCATTGCAAGCATGTTGATGTCTTTGTAACCACGACATGCGCCGTTTAGTTGTGCTTTGCTCTCTGCGAACTTCGGTGGGTCCATAATAACCACATCGAACTGAGTTCCTTGATCACGATACTCACGAAGTAGCTTAAACACGTCTGCATTTAGGAACACGGCACGCTTCTTCGAAATATCAAACTCGTTTAGCTCTGCGTTGAATTTTGCGGTATCTAAAGCAGGTTGCGACACGTCAGCGTTAATCACACGCTTTGCATCACCTTTTAGAGCGTAAAGTCCGAAGCCACCTGTGTAAGAGAAGCAGTTAAGAACTTCTTTGCCTTTCATATATTTCATCGCTTGCTGGCGACTATCACGTTGATCTAGGTAGAAACCTGTTTTGTGTCCGCCAACGATATCTACACTAATCTTTACGCCATTTTCTTCGATGACGACCGATTTAGGTGGCTCTTCGCCGTGCAAAACGCCCGTGCTCTCTTTTAAACCTTCTTTTTTACGAACGGCCACGTCAGAGCGCTCGTACACATTACAATCAGGGAAGCACTCAACCAGAGCGTCAACAATAGCCTGCTTATTGTGTTCTGCGCCAGCACTGAGAAGTTGGCACACAAAGAAATTTTGGTAACGGTCGATCGTAACGCCAGGTAAGCCGTCAGACTCTGCTGCGATAAGGCGATAACCCGTAAGGCCATCACGTTTGATAATGTCTTCACGAAGAAGTTGTGCGTCTTTAAGTCGTTTAACGAAAAACGCGGTGTCGATTTCTTCTTTATCAAAACTCCAAATACGAGCACGAATTTGTGAAGCTGGCGAATATGCCGCCTTAGCTAGCCATTTACCGTCGTGAGTAAATACATCAACCGTTTCGCCAAGAGCAGGTTCGCCCTCAACTTTGTTGATGCCTCGAGAGAAGATCCAAGGGTGCTTGCGCTTGACCGATTTCTCACGACCTTTAACCAAATAGATAGCAGCTGTCATTTCATTAGCTCTTGTTGAATTTTGAAAGGGGCGTATTGTCCGGGATGTAAATGGTAAAAGCAATATCCCTCGGCAATCCAGTACATTGTAGTGACTTTTAAATACAAAAAAGGTCACTAAAGTGACCCTTTTATTGAATTTGCTGTAATAGATTCCGTTGCTATGCTTTAAGTCCAGTAAGTAGTGCTTCCATTGTGTCGCTTTGCTTACGCAGTTGATCAACGTTTTGTGAAGTCGTGCTTATCATATTGCACACGTTATCTGCTTGAACTCGAATTTCTTCAACGCTTGAGGCGATATTGTCCGCGACTACACCTTGCTCTTCAGCTGCTGTTGCAATTTGAATGCTACTGTCGGAGATAGTTTGATTTTTATCTGCCAAAGAGCCGATTTCGTGATTCACTTCCGTCATGAGGTTTTGTCCCTCATTTGCGTTATTAACTGTCACTTCCATCAGCTTAGTAAGTGACTGACTGTTACGCTGTAACGATTCAATCATCGTTTGGATTTCCACTGTCGCTTGCTGAGTGCGTCCCGCAAGAGCGCGAACCTCATCCGCAACGACCGCAAATCCACGACCTTGTTCTCCAGCACGTGCAGCTTCAATAGCCGCGTTCAGAGCAAGTAGGTTGGTTTGCTCGGAGATCCCATTGATGGTTGTCACGACTTCATCAATTTGTGCTGCATTGGCATCTAACTCGGCAACGGCTTGAGACGCAGATTGAATCTCATTAGAAAGGTTCGAAATCGAGTGAAGCGTATTCTCAACTTTCACTTGTCCAGACTGAGCCACGTTTCGCGCATCATCGGTTTGCGTGCTTGAATCGTGAGCTAGTGTCGCGACTTCTCGAATCGTTGATGCCATCTGTTCAGTTGCACTCGCAAGAGAGTTGAGGTGTTCCTGCTGAGTCGCTGAAATATCTGAACTGTGATGAATCGATTGATTCAGGTCTGAGCTAATTTGTTGCATTAACGCCACAGACTCTTGAATCGACAGCACCATTTGTTGCTCTCGCTCTGCAACTTTGTCTATCGTAATAGCAATTTCACTAAACTCGTCGCGAACAGGGAAGAAGTTCATTCTCGCAGTTAAGTCGCCACCAGCAAGGGTGTTTAATGCTTTGTTCATCGTGAACATCGCGCCGCCAATAAACGTCATGATGTAGTAAACGCCAAGAGCGAGAATAAACAAGCTCACACAGATGATGCTCACTTGAGTCGTTGATAGGGCAGTCCATAAAGAAAGTTCATGGTTTGCAACCAAGCTGTACGCACCATTTAAAACTGACACGGATTGCGGCCCTGAGCCAATAGAAACGGTTTCTGAACCCGCTATGAGGCTTGCTACTTGAGATTGAGAAAGATTGCCTGCCTCTATCAGACCTTTCATAAGCATGAGCTCTTCTTGGTACATACTTGAGATCAGTGTATTAGCCGCGCTATTAAGGACGAGAGTGAGAATGACTAAAGCAAGAAGAGGGAGAACGAAGAGCAAATAGAACTTTTCTTGAATCTTTAAGTGAATGAGATACTTATCAATCCAGCGGAATGGAATTTCTTTCATAATTATAATAACCGTGCAAAAACCCACTATCCTTAGTGGGGTGAATAGACGAAAAGAATATATCACTCAGTAAAAAGAAGCGGTACAAAGATGAACGTAAAGTGTGAGAGATTTATAGTAAAAGGTCATGTTCAAGGCGTGGGCTTTCGTTACCATACTTCCCATCAAGGATTGAAGCTAGGGTTAACAGGTTATGCGAAGAACCTAAACAATGGTGATGTTGAAGTGATGGCGTGTGGAACAGACGCGCAAATAGTTGCGTTTTCGAAATGGTTACAAGAAGGACCGCGAACGGCAACAGTAGAGCATGTGATGCAGGAGCCTGCGTCGTATAAGCCGTTACGCGGTTTTAAAATTTTATGAATCTACAAGCATTTAGCTGGCTTTGGTAGGCCGGCTAATTTGGTTGCTTGTTTGGCTGGCCCCTTTTTAAACAGCTTGAATAGATACTTACTATTACCTTTTTCTGGGCCGTGCGCTTTTTCCATCGCTTTCACAAGCATACGCACTGCAGGGGAGGTATTAAACTCTTCATAAAAGTCTCGCACAAAATGCACAACTTCCAAATGAGCATCCGTAAGCTCGATGTCTTCTTCTTTTGCTAAAAGCTCAATCATACCTTCTTCCCATTGAGTATGATCCAATAAGTAGCCTTGAGCATCCGTTTCAATTTCTTTGCCGTTGTAAACGAACATAACGTTTTATCCGTTAAGTAAACATGGATGTTTATAGATTAGCGACAGCCGAGAATGTTCTCAACAAAAGAATCTCGAAGTCGTATCGAGCGAATCAAAAGCGTACAAAATGGTGAGTGTTTTTGACTGAGCTAGGCACTTTGATAGAAATGCTCTTTTATTCAAATAAATAGGAAACTATTCAGTTTGTTAGAAATTTTACGGGATGAGTACCAACGAAATTGCATGGATATCCAGGCTTATTCATTTTTGTTTTGGTTTTTTCTTGGCTACTTGTCTGATTATGGGATTTTATGGGTGAATGAATAGCTGACAACGTTGTGTTTGTTTTCATAGACCGATATTCTCATTGGATTAATGAAAGCCTGTATTCAGGTTAGAAACAACAATGATGACAAGGAGTTAGTCATGTCGAAACAACGTTACATTGAGATTAATGACAATGTAAAATCCACTTGGTCCATCGAGCGAATTTGGCAACTTGCAGAATCCTTACCTGTAGAAGAAATTGCGATTGCTGATATAAAAGGCCCAAATGAAGTGACTTGGTTTAGTCATGAAGGGCCACAGCCAACCTGCCGTGAAATTGCAAAACATTGCCAACGAATCAACAATGCTGATTTGTCGTATCCGGTAATCTTAACCAGTGACTATCGTGTTTTTGACGGTATGCACCGAATCGCCAAGCAAATCATGTTAGGAGAGGAAACGATTAAAGTGAGACGCTTTAGAGAAAACCCAGAAGCTGACGAAGTTATCGAGTTGGCGGTAGACCAAGCGTAACAAACTGAATTACTTGCAAAGAAAAAGCCCGAAGGAATTACCTTCGGGCTTTTTGATTCTACTTAACGAGAAACGATTAATCGTCGTTCATGATGCCTAGAATGCTTAGTAGGCTGATGAAGATGTTGTAGATTGACACATACAAAGTTACTGTCGCAGAGATGTAGTTTGTTTCACCGCCACGAATAATGCTTTGTGTTGTCATCAGGATCGCCATAGTAGAGAAAATGATAAACAAGCTGCTCAACGCCAAGTGTAAAAGGGTTGATTGAATAAAGAAGCTTGCAATCATGCCCACAACCAGCACAACAAATAGTGATAGCATTAAGCCACCCATCATCGATAGGTCACGTTTCGTTGTTAGTGCGTATGCCGATGCTGCCATGAAAGATAGTGCCGTACCACCGAGTGCGGTTAATACGATATCGCCCATGCCTGCACCTATGTACATGTTTAGAATAGGGCCAACGGTGTAACCTAAGAAGCCAGTAAATAGGAACGTAAACACAAGGCCAAGACTGTTGTTACGGTTTTTTTCTGTTAAGAATAGTAGGCCGTAGAAACCAACCAGCATTAGGATGATACCTGGATGTGGAAGGTTAAATGCCATTGCAACGCCAGCAACGACTGCCGACCATAAAAGTGTCATTGAAAGTAGAGCGTAAGTATTACGCAATACTTTGTTCGTTTGTAGAGCACTTTCTTGAGTTGAAGTGCGGGTAAACATTGGACTGTTCATAATCTTCCTCGATAAGAGACTTTCTTTTAAGTACATTTATGGGATTGAAAGTTCAAAAAATCAAGCCCTAACCATACGTAACTTAGATAAAATAATAATAGAAATAAGATGTTATGTATTTGGCAACTTGTAACACAATATTACTGCCTAGCATAGCTATGTTGATTCTTACACAGATTTTTGAATTTAGTAACAAAAAGCACTGGCTTCATAGAAACCAGTGCTTTTTTATGTCGATTCGGCTAAATCTTAGTGGTGTAAGATTTGCGCTAGGAAGTTTTGGGTCCTATCCGATTGAGGATTCTCAAAGAAGTCGACCGGGTTGTTTTCTTCGATGATCTCTCCTGCGTCCATGAATATCACGCGATCGGCAACCTCTTTAGCAAAGCCCATTTCATGTGTCACACATAGCATAGTCATGCCTTCCTCGGCGAGTTCGACCATTACATCCAGTACTTCGCGAACCATTTCCGGGTCGAGTGCAGATGTTGGCTCATCAAAAAGCATGACTTTAGGGTTCATACACAAAGAGCGAGCAATCGCCACACGTTGTTGCTGACCACCAGACAACTGACCGGGATACTTCTCCGCTTGGTCTGGAATTTTTACACGTTCCAGATATTTCATCGCAACTGCTTCTGCCTCATCTTTTGGCATCTTCTTCACCCAGATAGGCGCGAGCGTACAGTTTTCCAGTACGGTTAAATGAGGGAAGAGATTAAAGTGTTGAAAGCACATGCCCACTTCTCGGCGCACTGCTTCAATGTTCTTTAAGTCTTCAGTTAATTCCGTACCAGAGACGTAAATGCTGCCTGCTTGGTGCTCTTCAAGACGGTTAATACAGCGAATCATCGTTGATTTTCCCGACCCTGATGGACCACAGATAACGATTTTCTCGCCGCGCTTAACGTCGAGGTTAATATTTTTTAGTACGTGAAACTCACCATACCATTTATTCATGTCCTTCAATTGGATCATGTAATCTTGTTGTTGCGTCATAATACGTCCTTGATCTTGATGAGTTATCGTTTGTGACCGGTATGAAGTTTGTTTTCAAGCCATATCGAATAGCGCGACATGCCAAAACAAAATACCCAAAACACTAACGCGACAAATACATAACTTTCTGTAGCAAAACCTAACCATTCAGGGTCGGTGTTTGCTGCTTGCCCTATACCGAGTACGTCAAACATACCAATGATGAGTACCAAACTGGTGTCTTTAAACAAACCGATGAAAGTGTTCACGATAGAAGGAATAGTAATCTTTAGCGCCTGTGGCAAGATAATCAGCCCAGTCTTTTTCCAGTAACTTAACCCAAGCGCATCAGCGGCTTCATATTGACCTTTCGGAATGGCTTGTAGACCACCGCGTACCACTTCTGCCATGTAAGCTGAGGCAAACATAACCACACCGATAAGGGCGCGAATCAGTTTATCTGTCTCTGAACCTTCAGACATAAATAATGGAAGCATAACCGAAGCCATGAACAAAACCGTAATCAGCGGAACGCCACGCCAAACTTCAATGTAGACGGTACAAATGCTGCGAATGATCGGCATCTCTGAACGTCTACCAAGCGCAAGCACCACACCTATTGGCAGTGAAACTACGATACCAACTAACGCAATAATGAGCGTAACGAGTAGTCCACCCCATTTGTGTGTATCGACCACTTCTAGTCCAAAGACACCACCGTATAAAAGTCCAGCGATGATGAATGGGTAGATGTTTACGAAGAAAAGCCAAATCCACATCCGTTTCGGTGTCTTCTCATACGCGAGTAAAACAGTAAATATGGCTAATGTGATATAGAACAGGCGAGGGCGCCATAGTTCGGACTCTGGATAAAAACCATACATGAACTGCTCCCAGCGCACGCTGATAAATACCCAGCAAGCACCATCTCGGCTACAGTCGTCACGCGTTGAGCCAATCCAGTCTGCGTTAATAAACGCCCAATCCACGATATACCATATTGCAGTTACGACAATATACGCAAGAATGACAGTAACAATGGAATTGATAGGGCCATTAAATAGATTTTTCCGCATCCAACCAACGAAGCCTACAGTATTGGCGGGTGGTGGGAGATCCGGTTGAAATTGATGAGTACTCATATTATCTCTCCACCAGCGCGACTTTACGGTTATACAAGTTCATTAATGCAGACGTAATCAGACTTAATGTCAAGTACACGCCCATCGTCATCGCAATGATCTCAATCGCTTGTCCCGTTTGGTTCAGGGTAGTACCAGCAAACACAGAGACAAGATCTGGGTAACCAATCGCCATCGCTAACGATGAGTTTTTGGTGAGGTTGAGATATTGACTGGTTAAAGGTGGAATAATAATTCGTAACGCTTGAGGAATGACAACAAGCTTTAAAGTTTTCGAGCGTGGTAAGCCTAGCGACATCGCTGCTTCGGTTTGACCATGACTAACCGCATTAATACCAGAGCGAACAATCTCAGCAATGAAAGAAGCTGTATAAACACTCAATGCCAAAAGTAGCGCAGCCAATTCAGGAATAATGCTAATACCACCTCGGAAGTTAAACCCTTTTAGTTCAGGATAATTCAGTGAAATTGGCATACCAGCAAGGAAGTACACAACCAATGGAAGGCCAACAACTAAACCCAAAACTATTCTTCCCATTGGGGTTTGTTGCCCAGTGAGACGTTGCTTATTATTCGCCCATATATTAATTAATAAGCTTGCGATTACCCCGAAGATTAACGCCGCAATAACGTAGCTACTGCCAGGTTCCATAGTCGGTGCAGGGAAATATAAGCCACGAACGTTCAGGAAAATAGCTTCACCAAGACTTAAGCTTTGGCGTGGTGAGGGTAATGCTTGAAGAACAGCGAAATACCAGAAGAATATTTGCAGAAGAAGGGGGATATTTCGGAAAGTTTCGATATAAACTGCCGCTAAACGACTAACTAACCAGTTAGAAGAAAGGCGGGCAACCCCCATGGTAAAGCCAATCACAGTAGCCAGAATAATACCTAATACAGAGACTAACGCCGTATTAAGAAGGCCGATGATAAATGTTCTACCGTAAGAGTACGTTTCATCGTATTCAATTAATGTTAACCCAATACCAAACCCGGCTTCTTGATTCAGAAAACCGAAGCCCGTTGCAATACCACGAGCATCTAAGTTATTGAGAGCGTTGTTTACAATCGTGTAAAAGAAAAATACCAGTGCAGCAATGGCAATGATCTGGAAAATAGCAGAACGAAAGGCAGGATTATAAATCAGGCTCTTGCTTCCGCTTGGTTTGGACATCGTACTTGGCGATGCATCTTGTGTCGGTTTCATACAGCGATAACCTCAAACCTTAGTTATAGATATCGGCCTGTATAACGAAGTTTCGTCCTTGCTGGCTAAAGAATAACGCTCTCATGTCTAGCGGCTTACGAACCTTTAAAGCCGTTCCACAAAGCGAGCGCTTTTCGCCATCCAATGAGCGATCCTTACTCATACAGTGAGATATAATCAAGAAAAAGGGCGGCATGAACCGCCCTGATTAACTCTTTCTATCGGATTGGTGGCGCGTACATAAAGCCGCCTGCATTCCATAGCGCATTAACGCCACGAGAGATTTCTAACGGCGAACCAGTACCGACTGTACGTTCGAAGCTTTCACCATAGTTACCAACTTGTTTGATAACCTGGTAGCCCCAATCGTCGCGGATACCCAACCCTTTGCCTTTAGGGCCATCAACACCAAGGATACGTTTGATGTTTGGATCTGTTGACTTCAGCATTTCATCCGCATTCTTCGAACTAATACCGTATTCTTCAGCGTTAATCATCGCAGACAATGTCCACTTAGCGATGTTAAACCATTGATCATCGCCTTGACGAACGACTGGACCTAGTGGCTCTTTAGAGATGATTTCTGGAAGAACGGCCGCAGAGGACGGATCTTTCAAATTCAAACGCAGTGCATAAAGGCCAGATTGGTCAGTTGTTAATACGTCACAGCGTCCCGCATCAAAACCTTTCGAAGTTTGCGCCGCTGTGTCGAATACCACAGGTTTGTACGCCATGCCTTGGTTGCGGAAATAATCTGCAAGGTTTAGCTCGGTTGTTGTACCTGATTGAACACATACCGACGCACCATCAAGCTCTTTAGCACTTGATATACCAAGTTCCTTCTTCACCATAAAACCTTGACCGTCGTAGTAGTTCACACCTACGAAGTTTAGGCCCAGTGCAGTGTCACGGTGGAGAGTCCAGGTCGTGTTACGGGAAAGCACATCAATCTCACCAGATTGAAGCGCAGTGAAACGTTCTTTTGCGGTTAGGGGTACATATTTAACTTTCGTTTTATCCCCAAGAACGGCTGCAGCCAGTGCTTGGCAATATTCTACGTCGATACCTTCCCATTCGCCTTTTGAGTTAGGGTTAGAGAAACCAGGTAGACCGGTACTTACACCACAAGTAAGAAAACCTTGTTTTGTGACTTTGTCCAGAGTAGTGTCTGCTGCTTGAGCTGATGTTGCCATCATCGCAGTAGAAGCCGCTACGACGGAAGCAAGAACTGTGAGTTTATTTGCCATTTGTATCCTTCCTGTATGATCCATGTTTAATCAGGAGTGACCTGAAATAACGTGTCCAATTCGTTAGAGTTATCGTCCTACGTGATTGATTTTCGAAGAAACGGCATTCGATAGATCAACCAGTTATAAGCGTAGGAAAGGATCTGTTAATTCTCAAATATATAATTTAAATGAAGTTTTGAGAGAACTTACAAAGTGCCTTGAGATTTAGAATGACGAAATGTTAATTGTTTGTAAATAGTGCAATTCATGGACAATTTGGTGCATCAGAACAATCAATAGAAGAGTGAACAATACAAAAGAATAAAAAGTTGTTATTAAAACTGTCATTAGCTGAGCAAGGTGAAGTTCAGTAAAAATTCAAACAAAAATTATTTGTGATACCGAAACAGGGTGATGAGCTTGCCCCATTTTTGGTAGCATGGTCTACAACAGCTAATTAGAGTAATCATGGATTGAAATGCGATATTTTCCTCTGTTCTTAGATTTAATTAATAAACCCGTTCTCGTCGTGGGTGGCGGTGAGGTGGCAAGCCGAAAGGTGGAAGCGTTGCTAAAGGCTGGGGCGGATGTGACTATCGTTTCTCCGACGTTGGTTGATTTTCTGTCTAAGCTTGCTTCTGAGCATCAACTGCGCTGGGTACAACGTTTCTATTCGAGTGACATTGTCACTAAAAACTTTGTTCAAGTGTGGGCGACGACAGACAATCCTGAGCTAAATCACCAAGTGTACAAAGATGCCAAAGAGCTAGGCATCTTGGTTAACGTTGTGGATGATAAGCCTTATTGTGATTTCATCACGCCGTCAATGATTAATCGTGGCCGCATCCAAATCGCTATCTCTAGTGGTGGAGCTTCGCCAGTTTTAATTCGAAACATCCGTGAAAAGCTTGAATCGATACTGCCACAAAACATGGGGTTGATGGCGGATTTTGCTAACTCAAAGCGAAACTCAATTAAAGAGGCACTGCCTAGCGTCGATTTACGCCGCAAGTTTTGGGAGCAATTTTTCTCGAATCCCGAGGTGGAAAACGCGCGAGATAATCGTGAGTTAGAAGCAATTTACCAAGCGACCATGGCAACACCTTTAGATGAAAAGGGAAGTTGTACTTGGATACATGTTGGGAAAGATGTTGAGATGTTGCCAATAAAAGCCGTACGCTATATGCAACAAGCGGAGCTGGCTCTGTACTCAACTCGATGTGAAGCGAATGTGTTAGAACTAATACGCAGAGATGCAGAAAGAGAAGCTTTCTCGAGCGCTGCTGAGCTTTCGGATATGCTGGCCAAGGCTAAAGCTGAAAAGCTTCGAATTTGCGTGTTCATACCACAAGGAACGAGCGAATTCGTATTGCTGCAAGGGCAGGACTTGGTTATCTAGCAATGCCAAATGCTAAAAGTGGATACGTAGTTCGTTACACAAAAGCCAATAAAAAACGCCAGCGGATTATGCGCTGGCGTTTTTACTTACTTCTCAGATTGATTAATCACGGAAGTTGTTAAACTGGAATGGGATACCCATCTCTGCTTCACGAATCGCTGCCATTGTCGCTTGCAGGTCGTCGCGTTTCTTACCAGTAACACGTACTTTGTCGCCTTGAATAGAAGCTTGTACTTTTAACTTTGCGTCTTTGATAAGTTTCACTACTTTTTTCGCCGTTGGAGTATCAATACCTTGACGGAAAAGCAGAGTTTGGTGCCAGTTTTTACCAGTAACGTCTGGGTCTTGTGCATCCATTGCGTTCGCGTCAATGTTACGCTTCGCTAAGTGGCCGCGTAAAATGTCGCGCATTTGCTTAAGTTGGAAGTCACCTTCCGCAGACATTTTTACGTTTTCTTCTACTAGCTCAAAGCTCGCATTTACGTTGCGGAAATCGAAACGAGTAGACAATTCACGGTTAGCGTTATCAACGGCGTTACGTAGTTCAACCGTATCGATTTCAGAAACAATATCAAACGATGGCATGAAGATTCCTTGATTATTTTGTTATAGGGACTTTCGGGACTTAACAGCGCTTGCCAGCATATCTAGCATTGTAGCAGTGTCTTCCCAACCTAGGCATGGATCTGTAATAGACTGACCATACGTTAGGTTATTGATGTCAGTCATTGGCTGATTGCCTTCAAGAATAAAGCTTTCAGCCATGATACCCGCAATACGAGTGCTGCCTGACTTAATTTGGTTACAAATGTCTTGAGCTACGTCGATTTGTTTTCTGTGTTGCTTCTGACAGTTTGCATGGCTGAAATCCACAACCAAACGTTGTGGCAATCCAAACTCAGCTAAAGCATCACATGCTTGTTTGACTGATGCTTCATCAAAGTTAGGGCCTTTTTCTCCACCGCGCAGAATAATATGACCGTAAGGGTTGCCACTTGTGCGGTAAACCGTCATTCGACCGTTCTTATCTGGCGAGTAGAAGTAATGCGATGCTTTCGATGCGCGAATTGCATCAATTGCAATTTTTACGTTGCCATTTGTGCCATTTTTGAAACCAACTGGGCAAGATAGTGCCGACGCCATTTCACGGTGAATTTGTGATTCCGTTGTGCGAGCACCAATCGCGCCCCAAGTGATCAAATCCGCGATGTATTGGCCAGTGATCATATCAAGAAACTCAGTAGCAGTCGCAAGACCAAGCTTGTTGATATCCAGTAGTAGTTTACGAGCTTTATGAAGACCAGCTTCAAGTGCGTAAGAACCATCTAGGTTAGGGTCCGTAATCAAACCTTTCCAACCAACTACTGTACGAGGCTTTTCAAAGTAAGTACGCATCACGATAAACAGTTCGTCTTTGTACTTGTCTTGGATTTCACTCAGGCGAGTGGCGTAATCAATGGCAGCTTCAGTGTCGTGAACAGAACACGGACCTACAATCGCAAGAAGGCGATCGTCTTCACCCGATAAAATGTTTTCAATCTGACGACGAGATTGAGCGATACGGTCTGCAACGTCATCCGTAATAGGATGTACACTACCTAGCTCTGCTGGGGTAGGCATTGGACCCAAAGGTTGGGTTCTCAATTCATCTGTTTTTATAGGCATGTTATAGCTTTATTCTCTATTGCGAAGGGGTAAAGATAACGGAATTACAGGCAGGAATAAACCGTTTCACGGGAATCTTCGCCAGGAAATACCGAATTGTATACAAAGGTGTAGGTATTCATTTAAATGACTTATGTATAAATGACAAAACTTGATCATTAAATCAATATATATACATTTGAATTTATAACCATTTTATCTATCTCGCTGTAAGGTAATCTAAGTAACTGCGATAAACTTCATACCTCACGGGTGACGCCGTCACTTCCTGAAGGTTAAATAACTCGTGAGATCGAGCTTTTGTTAACATTTCTTTGACATCTATTTCTTTCGTTGATTAACTGGTCTGACTAGATTGGTAAGGAGACCAAAATGTTATCAGCTCTACGTCGTGCGAATTTGTATCTAAATCTGTTTGGCTTTTCTAAAGTGCCGCTGATTTGGCTTTGCCACCCTAAAATCATTGCGATAGATAGCAAGCATGTTGAGGTTCGTATCCCATTGCGCAGAAGGACGAAGAACCACCTGAATAGCATGTATTTCGGTGCTTTAGCCGTTGGCGCTGATGTTGCTGGTGGTTTTCTTGCTATGAGTAAAGCGCAAGAAAAGGGAGAAGCGATCTCGCTGGCATTTAAAGGTGTGAAAGCCGAGTTTTTAAAGCGCCCGGAAGCCGATGTGCACTTTGTTTGTAACGATGGTCATGTCATTGATGAGATGCTCGAGCACACCTTGGCAACGGGTGAACGAGTAAATCGTGACGTAAAAATTGTCGCGCTGTGTCCTAACTTACATGGTGACGAGCCAATGGCTGAATTCTCGCTTACTCTTTCGATAAAAAAAGCAGCCCAACAAAGAAAAGAGGCTGCCTAGTGGTTTGTGGCTCGCTTGTTTAAAGGTGGTGGCTTAATTGAGTTCAATCTTCTCGATAGAGACGATTTTGGAGCGATTTAAGACCACTTTCCAGCGGTAATAAACAGGCTCATCGGTGTGGTTGTCCTCTTTGACAATCACATTGAGCAAATGACGTTTCTCTACTGACTCTTTGGTTACTTGACCTTCATTTAAACGGTAAACTCGGTTTGAGCTTTTATCCATCAAGCGGATGATAGGGCGCAAACTGATGTTCAATGTTTCTCTCGTTTGTTCGTAACCACTCAAGAAAAGAGAGGTCGCCATTTCGGTTTTCTCGTGATAATGAAGAATCTGCTCTTCACGTTGCACGACGCGTTTTTTACGTATTCTTTGAATCTTATCCGGCAAGCTACTTAAGGTACGATAATCGAGCCACTCCAATTTTTTGCCAACCACTTTTTTCGTCGTTGGATCAACATACTTCTTACGCCATTTTGGCTTGCCTTTACGGATCCATCGCCACATGGCATCGCGTAAATCATCTTTAAAGATTTCTCGTAAAGCGTAAATAAAAGACATCGCGATAATGAATGAGGCAGAAATTTCCCCCAGATAATCGCGAGCGAGAATCACTGTCGAGGTCACGACAACCATCACTAAACCGGTTGCAATACCTTTGATAGCGCGCTTAATGTTGTTACCCATCGATATGGTTTCTTCACGAAGCACGATAGGGTGTTCAATCAATCGCCTTAGCAAGCGCATTTTGTTAGATAGGCGAGTAACGTCTTCAACGACT
Organism: Vibrio sp. 1727; assembly: GCF_033344415.1. Lineage (NCBI taxonomy): Bacteria > Pseudomonadati > Pseudomonadota > Gammaproteobacteria > Vibrionales > Vibrionaceae > Vibrio > Vibrio sp. 1727. Next base: position 154,180 of record NZ_JAWPOT010000007.1, on the reverse strand, counting down.
CTTGATGAGTTGTATTTGTTGAGTTTACGATGGGCTTGCTCTTTCTCACATAGCGTGATCAGACGCTTTTTGATCGTGCCATAGTCGCCTTCACGTGGTAGATGGGCCACCAGTGACAGGAACTTTTGCTCGGTATACCAAGACAGATAGTTATCGATGTTAACGTAGTAGCGTTTTAAGTTCTCTTCATAAGGAATAGAACGCCGCAAGCGCTTTAAGATCTCAAGCGTGAGCTCGATAACTTCGTCCACTTCATCTTCCGTTACGGAGTTGTTCTCATGCTTGTTTAAACTTGCTACCGCTTTGTCTAGCGCGATAACGTATTGGTAAGCGAACAAACTCAAACTTACTCGGTATTGCTGATTCGACAGGCGTCCACGTTTGGCAAGTCGACTGTGTACTAGCGGAAGAAGGATTTCAGTACTGTAATAAGATCGTTGCTGTGTGATTGAGGTGTAATAAAATTCGGATTCACTGATGATATCGGCGTTTAAACCAAGCTCACCAGGTATAAAAAAGTAAATATCTAGGTCGACACTTTTGCTCTTTGCGAGTGCATGACTGATTTTTAATGTTATTGAGTCTTGTTTATCGACGGTGACCAAAGAAAGCTCCTGACTTTGCTAAAGCATTCTTAACTTATGCGTTCCGTTGAGCAGGTAAGTATAAGAGTGCTAAAAGAGTGACTGGGGCATATAGCTGAACGACAACAGCATAACAGAGCACTATGCTTTTCTCTCTGATTTTCTTGTTAGTTTAGGTATAATTCCACGTAAATTTAAAAAGAGACAAAATCAATGATTAAAATTGGTCAAATTAACAGCTTAGAAGTCATTAAAAAGGCTGATTTTGGCGTATTTCTGGATGGCGATGATTACGGTTCTGTTCTACTACCTAGTAAGTATGTACCAGAGGGTACTGAAATTGGTGAGTATGTAGACGTATTTCTGTACTTCGATTCAGAAAGCCAACTTGCTGCGACCATTGAAAGACCAATTGCCCAAGTGGGTGAGTGGGGTTTAATGAAGATTGAGGGTGTGAATGCGACAGGTGCTTTTGTAAATTGGGGCATCAAAGAAAAGGACTTACTGATTCCTTTTAGTGAGCAACGCACTCGCTTCTCTGCCGGACAAACCATTTTAGTGTATGTTTATACCGACAAAGCGTCAGGTCGCATTGTTGGTACGACTAAGTTCAATAAATGGTTAGATAAAACTCCAGCGAATTATGAAGTTAACGAACAAGTTGATTTGATCATCGCAGAGCGTAGTCAACTTGGTTATAAAGCTATCGTTAACGGTAAGCATTGGGGCATGATTTTCCCATCGGATGTTTTTGGTAAGCTTTACATCGGTAAAAAGCTGAAAGGCTTTATTAAGCACATTCGTGAAGATGGTAAAATCGACCTTGCTCTACAAAAAGTAGGTGTGGCGAAAATGGACGATCTTTCTAGTAAGATCCTTGACCTGCTAGAGAAGAAAGGCGGATTTTTGCCTTTGAATGACAAGTCGTCTCCTGAAGCGATTTTTGATGCTTTCCGCACAAGTAAAGGGACTTATAAAAAGACCATCGGTGGCTTATACAAGCAGGGTAAAATTGTCATTGAGAAAGACGGTATTCGTCTAGCGTAGTCCAAACTCACGTATAGCGGATCTACAGCCAAAAAAACGGCCCAAACTTTTCCTTTTTTTGGGCCTAGGGGAAACGGCTCCGCAGAGCCTGCGCTAAACTTGTCCAACAATAATTTTGTTGGTGAACATAGAGAGAAATGCCACATCAAAGCATTACTTTGATACAACTAGTTTAGTACAGCGTGTCCGGATCGCTAGCGAGCCCACTTGCTTTCATACTTACGAATTAAAAAGCCATCGCAAATACGATGGCTTTTCATTTATTTATGGTTCGTTTTACGTCTTTTAAAATAAGTTCTTATCTCGTACTAATTCGCGAGGGAGACCATTCTTTATTCGGTTGCTTACCCACTTGCCAAGGCCAATAACTGCGCCTTGATAGGTGACAAGCACTTCGCCTTTACCTGTTTTCATTCCCTCAGGAATGGTTTGTGGGCGAACATCACGCCCCATGTACCATTCGCGCGCTTCTTCAATACTGAGTTCAATGGCGTTGCTTTCAGAACCTGTCGCCAGGGCAGTCGCGACTTGGTGTTGCCAACGGTAGCCATTTTTATGTGCTTCCGCGATCTTTATACCCATACGGGAGAAGCGTAATTCGCCGATCATCGCTTCTAAAGCATTAGGGAATAACCAGACATCTTTATCGCGAAGCCATACAGAACTGTCATTTGGAAGTTTAATACCTAACGCGCTTTGGAGTTGTTGAGCAATTTCTGTCGATTCTTTTTTTGAAGTTTTAGCAAAGGGGAATTTCCCCATGCGCTTTTTGACTTCTGGCGCCTCAACAGCAGCCTGTTTGCGAATTCTTGCAACAAAGAACCCTTCACAGTCGTAGACCTGCGGGAAAATATGCAAAAAGCCTTCTTCAGTTAGAGCTGCCTCTGCGTTTTCAAACAAGTTCTCAAGGCTTTCAAACTCTACAGCATCCCCAAAGGTTTCTTTCAAGTGTTGACAAACTTGTTGGTTTTCTTCTGTACTGAGCGTACATGTTGAGTAAACCATCACACCACCGGGCTTTAATGCATGGAAGGCGCTTTCAATAAGATCTTTCTGTGTGTCAGCGATGTCGAGTACGGAAGCTTGCGTCCAGTTTTTCATCGCATCTTCGTCTTTGCGAACGGTGCCTTCTCCAGAGCAAGGCGCGTCGAGCAAAACCGCATCAAATTGTTCTGGTAGCCAACCGCCAAAAACGCGCCCATCGAAGTTACTTAGTGCGGCGTTACGTACTCCACAACGTTCCACATTAGCGTGCAGTACTTTTACACGACTTGCGGCGTATTCATTGGCCACAAGCACACCTTCGTTGTTCATTAAAGCTGCAATTTGAGTGGTTTTTGAGCCTGGAGCGGCTGCAGTATCTAACACGGCATCGTAAGATTCATCATTCATAAACAGAGCAGATACCGGCATCATTGAACTGGCTTCTTGAATGTAGAATAAGCCAGACATGTGTTCTGCTGTGTTGCCTAATGGTACAACTGACTCGTCCGCTTCAATCCAAAACCCCGTGTCACACCAAGGCACAGGAGAAAGCTTCCAGCCTTTTGTTTCTGCTCGTTCTAAAAACGCTTCAACGCTGATCTTCAACGTATTAACTCGAATACTTTTGCGCAGTGGCTTTTGGCAAGACGCGATAAAGTCTTCCATATTGAGGTGAGCAGGAAGGATCGTTTGGATTTTTTCCAGAAACGCGTCTGGGATGTAAACATTAGGATGCAATGTGGGATCTCGTTTGCAGAATTTGTGGCAAATAATATACGAAAGCGAAGCAGAAACGAATAGTGACAAGGGCCGAGCAATAAAAAAGAGCAGCGATTGCTGCTCTTTTAAAGTGATCAAACTTCAATTGTACGTGAATTGAGCTTTATTCTACGGCTTAGGAATCGCTGTACGCCATTGAGTCCAACCTTCTTCAGCTTGTGGATACAAAAAGAAAGATTGCCCACTCTTTGCCGCTGGTGGAATAGTCGATTGCTCTGGCGTTGAAAACGCAATTCCTCCGCGAACTAAACTATCAAAGGTTCCCGCTTTGATGTTAGCGCCAGTAAGCCCGATGGAAACATCTACTCCTGAAACATTCCAGAACACACTGTTTTGACGAACGAGGTAAGCATATTCAGGCTGTATTTTGATAGTCGTGACGATGCGATCAGCAAATTCTCCTAGGCTTACGTCGGTCACTTGGCCAACTTCCATCTGGCGGTAAAGAATAGGTGTACCGACTTGTACTGAGCCTCTTTGTTCACTTTGTAACGTAAACATGATTCCATGCACGCGTTCTGAACTATTTTCTAACTGAAAATCAAATTTGGCTTTACCTTTACCTGGTTCAACACTGATGGATTTCGACACCAACGCTCCGAGGTTTTTAACGCCACCTAAACCAATTTCTGGTTCAGTTAGCCAAAAATGTGAGCCTTCAACCGCAATGTTTTCTACGTATTCAGGTAGGATCCTTGCAGTGACTTCAACCATGTTACGACGAAAATTCGGTACAACCAGAGTGATTTCACCAACTTTAACACCTTGATATTCAATCGGCATTCCTTTAGCAATCTCTTGCGAACCGTCGGTTTCTAAAGCAATGACGCGCCCAAACTTGCGAGCGGTTTTTTGATCAGAATACAGCTTCCAGTTTTCTCCGATTTTGTTTTCAACGCCTGGCACGGAGTCAAAAGCAATGCCACCTTCGATTAACGACTTCAAAGGGTGTGCTTTCACACTGACGCCAGCTAATGATGCATCTATCTCAATCCCTGAACGATTCCAAAAAACGGTTTGTGGCGTTACAAGATAAGCGAAGCGGTTTTCGATAGTAGCCTTAATTAGTACTCCGCCATCAACTAGTTGGAAATCGGAGACGTTACCAACTGGAAGATTACGATAGAGTAGAGGGCTGCCTTTGGAAATCGGCGGCAATTCAGAAGCAAATAGTGTTAGCGCCCTAGAGCCACTTTGATTGTACTGCGCCAATTCAGCCAATGATTCATTTTGGAACAGTTGATACTCTTTTTGAATATCCTGCTTGCCTTCGCTCACAAAACTAATTGACCCGGTTAACAACTGCTTTGCTGGAGGAACGGTAACGCTGAGCCCGGATTCAGTTAACTCTGCTGATGCACTGCCGGTTAGATAAAAACGATTGTTTGATTTGATCAGATGTTTGTATTCATGGTCAATCAATACATCCATAAATACTTCGTGTTGTGATTTTTTATCTTCCTTAACTAGGCCCACTTTGATGATTGAACCAACAACGATGCCTTTATAAAGTACATTGGCACCGCTATCTAGGCCAAACGAATTGTCGGACACCAACCGAATCGCGATGGACTTTTCTTGCTGTTGGTTAAACACGTTTTTACGAATGGCAGTAAAGCGGCGAGAGCGTTCACCCGCGCCCGGCACGATCGTTAAGAAGTTTCCTCGCACTAAATTAGCAATGTTTTCAACACCAGAAAGGGACACTTTTGCTTCTTCTAAGACAAATCGAGTACCTGTCGTCAGCATGTCACTAAAAGCGGGTTGAATTGCCGCTGACGCCAATATCACTTCTCGGCCTTCGGAAAGGCTCAAGTCCGTAACTTGGCCAATTTCGATTCCGCGATACATAATTGGAGCGCCTTCTCCGCTGATCTTGCTGTCATCAGGTAGGACGATTTTAACCGCGATGCCTCGACCAGCAGTTTTCAAATCTTTATACAAACGGAACTCGGTGTTCTCTTCTACAGGCTCACCATCATCCGGAGAGTCGACGGCGATGGCGCCACCTAGTAAGGCACTCATGCTTTCTAGTCTTACATCGACACCTTCAAAACCGATGCTGGCACCAATTCCACTGACGTTCCAGAATCGACTGCGGTTGTTAATGATATGTCGGTATTGATCCTGAATGTTGGCTTGAATAGTGATAGATTTTGCATCTTCATCTAGCTGGTAACTGTACACTTCACCGATTGGGATTTTCTTATAAACAATTTGAGAGCCAACCGATACACCACCTAAATCACGGCTTTTGAGCTTAATATTCAAACCTTGAGAAACGCGTAAATCTGTTGGGGCAGAGTCTAACGCATGGAATGTTGTCTCAAACTCTTGACCATCTCCGGGTTGAATCGAGATGTAGTTACCTGAGACGAGCGCATCCAGTCCGGAAACTCCCGTTAGGCTAGCTGTTGGTTTTACTAACCAAAAGCGTGTTTTATCGTTCAGTAACTTTGCAGCTTCAGGATAGATATCAGCATCGACATAAATACTGCCGAGATCTTCGGTGAGGTTAATGTCTCTTACCATGCCGACTTCTAATCCTTGGTAACGGATAGTGGTTCGGCCGGCGACAAGACCAGCGGCATCAGAAAAATAGATTTGCACTCGTTGTCCTGCATCGTGTATCGACTTCACAACAAGCCAGCCAGCTAAGACCATGGTCAAAATTGGCAACAGCCAAAGAGGAGATATGCCTTTACTCCGCTTTACATCTGGTACGTATGACGTTTGAGAACTGTTCTGATCACTCATTCATTGACTCTTTTTCTGATTGTTTTGGGCTTGTTTGGTCCCAGATTAGCCTTGGATCAATACTTTCTGCTGCAAGCATGGTCAATACAACGACAACACCAAATGCTACCGCGCCATATCCTGGTGTGAAATCCAGTATCTGACCACGATCGACTAAAGTCATCATGATAGAAATAACAAACAAATCCATCACAGACCATTTACCGATCCATTTAACAACAAAGTAAACCATCATTCGTTGTCTCTTAAACACCGAACGTTTGAATTGGATGCAAAGCATGATGTAGGCGAGCCCAAGTATTTTAATCACCGGGACAACGATACTGGCAACAAAAATGATCGCAGCGATTCCATACATGCCGCTTTTTACCAAACCAGCCACGCCTGAAAAAATAGTGTCCTCCAAACGCTTACCATTGGTAAGCAAGATGGAAATAGGGATCAGGTTAGCAGGGAAGATGGCGACCGTTGCTGCGATGAGGTAAGCCCATGTTTTCTGAATGGAGTTTGGCTTGCGATGATATAACTCGTGATGACAACGCTGGCAATGGTCACCTTCAGGTTGGGACAAGTGGCATTCATGGCAATGCACATCTTTATGCTCAAAAGCATATAAACTTTCTGGCTTCCAAGCTTCCCAATAACGACGGACGCTGATTCTTGAAACTAACAAAACGGTAAATATCTGCAAAAGAACCAGACCAATTAACCCTGGACCGACGAAAATGTCGGAATAATCTTGGAGTTTAAAACAGGAAATGGCGATGCTAACTAAGAACACATCCAACATAACCCAATGCTTCAAATGTTGAATTAGCCACAGTGAGATACGAAGCCCACGGAACCATCGTTGATGTAAAGAAATATGTGCCGTTACCACTGAAACACAAACCGTCAGTGGCGCAAGAGAGCCACAAAATAGAATGAGCAATGAAAGAAGAACAAATCCTTCTTCCATCAATGTGATCATCCCTGAAGGTAGGGTTGCCGGAATCATCACACCAAAGAGTCGGATGCTAATAAAGTTAAAAAAGTGCGATGGAATAAATAGTAGGATGCAGGTTATCGCGACGGCTAGATTACCAGAGAGGCTAGGGCTACCTCCGCGATATAATTGTGTACCACAACGAGGGCAGTGTGCATTTTTGCCATGGGGTAAGTCGACGATGTCGACAGGCAATTCACAACCTTGGCACAAACGTACGTTATTGGGTTGCATGGCGTGCTTAGACAGAGAGGTCATAACGACCTCTCTAGCTTGAACGATTTAAGCGTGGGACTGTATGCCCCCATATAAGGTTTGATATAAGCCTTCTTGCTCAACTAACTCACCATGAGTACCTGTTTGCGTCACTTTCCCATCTTCAAGCACGTAGATCAAATCGGCTTGTTTAACAGCGGACAGTCGGTGCGCAACGATTAATGTTGTTCTACCACGTAAGAACTCGGTCAGTGCTTTGTGTAAAGCCGCTTCAGTAGCGGTATCTAGCGCAGACGTGGCTTCGTCTAAAATAACAAATTGAGGATTACTCAGCACCATTCTAGCAATGGCCAGCCGTTGTCGTTGACCTCCTGACAAACGAATGCCATTACGACCAACTTGAGTATCCAAGCCGTGGTTCAGTTGAGAAATAACATCTTGCAGCTGAGCCACTTCAAGCGCACGCCAAAGTGACATTTCGTCAAAATCCCCACCAAGCGTTAGATTATGCCTCAAGGTGTCGTTAAATAGTATAGGTTGCTGTAATACCACGGCAATTTTGTCGCGAATTACTTCAAAACCAATATCTTCTGTTAATTCATCATTAAAGCGAATGCTACCGGAGTTTTGACGGTAAACCCCAATAAGTAATTGTATCAAGGTTGACTTACCACCGCCGCTTGCACCAACTAACGCCACTTTCTTTCCTGCCGGCATATGTAAAGAAAGATTATCTAGGACTTTGTTTTCATTATTGTAAGAGAAATTAATGTTTTCTACTTTAACATCAACTTCTCTACCTTCTTTGAAAGGATTTACCTTAGAAACCGGTCTCTGCTCTTCTTCTAACTCTAATAAGTCGTTGATGCGTTTTAATGCCGCTTTAGCGCTATACCAAGAAAACTGAATCCCAAGCAACTCTTGAACAGGAGACAGCATGAACCATAGGTAACCAAAAACGGCAAATATTTGGCCAATAGTAAGGTCACTGAACATGACCATTAACATTGCTACAGCTCTGAATAATTCAAAGCCGATCAAAAAGAGAAGGAAAGATACGCGACCAGCAGCTTCAGATTGCCAAGCATACTTGTCTGCATCAACGCGAACTTGGTTCGCACTGTCTTTGAGTTGCTGGAGAAATTCTCGTTCTTTATTGGCCGCGCGTAGTTGGTAGATTCCATCTAATGTTTCAACTAAACGGTTTTGGAAAATTTCAAAAGAATGATTTTCCTTCCGTTTCAGATGTTTAACCATACTGCCTAGTTTACGTGAGAAGTAAATGACAATAGGGTTAACTAACAGGATAAACAGACCAAGTCGCCAATCGAGCCAAAGTAGAACGATAGCAGTACCAATAACAGTCAGAAAACTGATAACGAATTTTGCTAACGTAGAACCAATAAATTTATCAATGGTCTCAATGTCAGTGATAAGGTGTGCGTTGATTCCTCCGCTACCTTTGGTTTCGTATTGTCGGATGCTGATACGGCCGAGTTTGTCGATCATTTTACTGCGCATCTCAAACGTGATGGTTTTTGAAACAAGCGTAAATTGTCGGCTTTGAAGGATATTTAATCCTTGGCTCGCAGCTCGCATAAGAACAACCAAGAACAGGGTGAAGAAAATATAGCCTGTCGGAGTGTGCCACGCTTCAGGGAGAATGGCATTCATGGCATCTAAACCTTTTGCAGGTTGGTCCAATAAGACCTCATCAACCATCAAAGGCATGAGGAGGGGAATTGGAACACTAATCAAGGTTGCAAGCACCGCTATCAAGTTCGCTATGATCAGCTTGGACTTGTGCTTTTTTACTTGTGTTATCAACCAAGAACGGCTAATAGTGTCATTTTTCAGAAGCATTGTAATTGAGAATAAGTCCTATTATAAAGTAGGGCTGCATTTTAGCGCCATACATTGAGAATGGAAGCTTTTATAGTAAGTAGGAAGTTAATATGAACTTAGAACAATACCAAAGACTAACCAAACAAGCTGTTGCTCTAATTGAGTCTGAACCAGACTTTATTGCGAACCTAGCAAACTTGAGCTCATTGCTTTTCATGGAACTTGACGATCTTAACTGGGCAGGCTTTTACCTAACAAAAGGTGAAGAGCTTATTCTTGGTCCGTTCCAAGGAAAACCAGCTTGTGTTCGTATCCCAATGGGTCGAGGCGTCTGCGGTACTGCTGCACAAACTAATACTATACAAAGAGTATACGACGTTCACGAATTTGAGGGGCATATTGCGTGCGATGCAGCGAGCAATTCAGAAATTGTGATTCCATTTTCTATTAATGGAAAGGTGGTTGGTGTACTTGATATTGATAGTCCAAGTATTGGCCGATTTAATGAAACAGACGAAGAAGGTCTCACTCATTTCATGGTTGAAGTAGAAAAGCTGCTTAATTCACACGCGAACGACGCATAAATTAGCCTTCGAGTGTGGTTTTTCCTTGGCATGTCACTATAATACGAGAATATTTTTTCTTAATGCTCGCGGAAATCCGCTCAAATCAGGACCCCTCATGACTGAAAAGTTAAAAAACAGCAAAGAAGTTATTGCATATATTGCTGAATGTTTCCCTAAGTGCTTTACTTTAGAAGGTGAAGCAAAACCTCTGAAAATTGGTATTTTTCAAGATCTTGCGGAACGTCTAAATGAAGACGAAAAAGTAAGCAAAACACAGCTTCGTGCAGCGTTAAGACAGTACACTTCATCATGGCGTTACCTACACGGTGTAAAACCAGGTGCAGTACGTGTAGACCTAGATGGCAACCCTTGTGGTGAGCTAGAAGAAGAGCACGTTGAACACGCGAAAGCGACACTTGCAGAAAGCAAGGCGAAAGTTCAGGCTCGTCGTAAAGAACAAGCACAAAAAGCTCGTGAAGAGGGTAAGGCGAAAGCGAAACCTGCGGCTAAAAAGCCTCAACAGCCTCGTCGTACTAATAAACCAAAAGTACAAAAACCAACTAAGCCTGTAGAAACGCGCGCTCTAAATGCTGATGAAATCACAGTAGGTAACGCAGTTAACGTGAACATGGGCAAAGGAAACATGGCAGCGACCATTGTTGAAATCAATAAGGATGATGTACGTGTTCAACTTGCTAACGGCCTACAAATGGTTGTGAAAGCGGAGCACTTGCGCGCATAAAGGAGATACTCCTACGCATGAATTGCCGTTCAAAAGTGACCCTGATTGCTGCTAGCTTATGGCTAGCAGCATCAGCTCAGGCTCTTGAAGCCAAACTACATAAAGATGACCTGCCGGTTCTTTCTCCTGAAGTTCAGCATGAAACAGCTAGCAAACGAGTCACCTCGCGATTTACCCGCTCTCATTATAAGCACTTCAGCCTCAATGATGATTTCTCTAAAGCGATATTTGAACGCTATGTAGAGTTGCTTGATTACAATAGAAATATTTTCACTCAAGCAGACATCGATTCATTTAAAAATTGGTCAGTCGAGCTTGATGATCAGCTTAAATCGGGCAACAACCAAATTGCTTTTGATGTTTACAACCTCTCAATGCAGAAGCGTTTCGATCGTTTTGCTTATGCGTTAACTCTACTCGATGAAGAGATCAAGTTTGATACCGATGACGAGATAGAGTTAGACCGCTCTGAGGCCGCATGGCCAAAAGACGAAGCAGAGCTCAACGAGTTGTGGCGCAAGCGTGTGAAATATGACGCGTTAAATCTGAAACTGACTGGCAAAGAGTGGCCAGAGATTAAAGAAGTTTTAGAGAAGCGTTATAACAACGCGATGAAGCGCATCACACAGACCAACAATGAAGACGCATTTCAGTTGTATATGAATGCCTTCGCGCGACAGGTTGACCCTCATGCAAGCTACCTTTCTCCACGTAATGCCGAGCAATTCCAATCGGAAATGAACCTTTCTCTAGAAGGCATCGGCGCCGTTTTGCAAATGACAGACGATTACACAGTAATTCGTTCACTTGTTGTTGGCGGTCCGGCATCAAAGAGTAAGCAACTTGGTGAAGGGGACCGAATCACTGGTGTTGGACAAGACGGTGAAGAAATTGTCGACGTGATCGGTTGGCGTCTGGATGATGTTGTTCAGTTAATCAAAGGCCCTAAAGGCACAAAGGTTAATCTACAGATCTTGCCAGAAGGTAACGATGCGAAGAGTTACATTGTCACAATTGTTCGTGACAAAGTTCGCTTAGAAGATCGTGCGGTTAAGTCAGAAATCATCGAAAAAGACGGTAAGAAGATTGGTATTTTAGAAGTACCAAGTTTCTACGTCGGCTTATCGAAAGACACCGATAAATTACTAGCTGAGTTGAAAACCAAAAACGTTGACGGCGTAATCGTTGATCTACGCAACAATGGCGGTGGTGCGCTAACAGAAGCAACGGCATTGACAGGTCTATTCATTAAAGAAGGCCCTGTAGTTCAAGTCCGTGACAGCTATGGCCGCATCAAAGTGAATGCCGATACCGATGGAAAAGTGAGTTATGATGGCCCATTGACGGTATTGATTAACCGCTACAGTGCTTCAGCATCTGAAATTTTTGCAGCGGCAATGCAAGATTATAATCGTGCAATCATCTTAGGTGAAAACTCTTTCGGTAAAGGTACAGTTCAGCAACATCGTTCACTGAATCATATTTATGATCTGTTCGATAAAGAGCTAGGTTATGTTCAGTACACGATTCAGAAATTTTATCGTATTGACGGTGGAAGTACGCAAAATCGTGGTGTTGCACCAGATATTTCGTACCCAACGCCAATTGAGGCTTCTGAAACAGGTGAAAGTGTTGAAGACAATGCTTTACCTTGGGATCAGATTGATAAAGCACAATATCAAACGTTTCCAAGTAACGACGCCTTAGTTGAAAAACTTACTGCTCTTCATAACAAGCGTATTTCTGATGAGATGGAGTTCCGCTTTATCAATGAAGACATCGAGAAATATCGTAAAGAAAAAGACGATAATACTTTGTCTTTGAACGAAAAAGTTCGTAAAGCTGAATCGGATAAAGCGGAAGCCCTTCGATTACAACGCATAAATGAACGTCAAGTTGCTTTGGGTAAAAAAGCATTCAAAACATTGGATGACATACCAAAAGACTACGAGGCTCCTGATGTTTATTTAGATGAGTCTGTCGCGATTATGGTCGATCTACTTAAGCAGGAAAATCAGTCATAATAACTGGCAATTTAGAATAAAAAGAGTGAGTCTTTCAGATTCACTCTTTTTTTATGCCTTTTTGCCTTCCGCTGTCTCGATATCGAGCAAGATATTCGCTTATTTTCCCCCAATAATTTACGTGATCTACATCTAAAATTTCGCGAAAGTGAGGACTACTGGCTAAGCTAAAAGAAAACGATAAGGATGCCGATATGAAGTGGTTCTTTATTTTACTTAGCTTTTGCTGCTTTAGTGTGTTTGGTGGAGAAAACACCAGAGAAGATGAATTAAGTCACTTTGACACGCCGTTTCTCATCGGAGACTGGTATTTGATGAACCCAAACCCCGAAGAGTCGGCTGAAAACTTTCGTGCGATCAAACTCTCATTAGGTTCTGACTACAGCTTTTCTATTGATATTCAAAAGAAAGACTATTCCGTTGACCATTGGGAAGGGCTGTATAACGCAAATGAAGACACCATCGTTCTTGGTTTAAACACCGACGAGCCTCAAATTTATGCCTATCGCAACAACCATAATACGCTTGATCTTAATGGTGTAACCTTCACTAAGGGATTATCCAATTCACTTGCAGGTATTTGGTCTAGCTCTCACGTATCTGGCGACGGTCTTGTGGCCAACAACATTAATCAGATGGATTTGATACTTCAACCTGATTTCGTGTTCATGTTTAGGGTTTCGAACGAAGAAGGGGATGAGTCCATCAAACAAGGTGTGTTTTACACAGAAGATGAGTTTTTGGTTCTGTTGTATGAAAATGGCGAGCATGGAACCACGTATAAGCTCAACAAGAATGAGCTAACGATCGAAGATTCCAATGGTGATATGTACGCCGTACTCAATAGAGTTACGCCATGATGCCTTTAACATGCGCCAAATTACGCGTGCGTACGGTAAGTCATTAATGTTGTTTAAATGTTAATCAAAAAACGGAGCTAGAGCACTAAAAGCTCCGTTTTTTGATGGAAAGACTTGTATTCTGATACCACAACCCCTACAAATAGCTTATATAGTGATACCAGAACTGCATTTTTGATCATGCAGTCTGGTATTTTTGTTGTTCGACATACAAGGATTTATGCTCATGTCTCAAGCTCCCCTGGCCAAATATCGTAAAGATTATAAAGAGCCATCTCATGCGATTACTGATATCGATCTTACTTTTGATCTATATGACAATGACACAATCGTTACGGCGGTATCAAAAGTTGCTCAAAAAGGCGATACAACAACGCTAGAACTCGATGGCGAAGGGCTTGAGCTACGCGCTGTAAAAGTAAATGGTGAGGATTGGGCTCATCACGAGGTGAAGGAGTCATCGCTGGTACTGACCGATCTTCCATCCGAGTTTGAACTTGAAATCGTCACCAAAATTGATCCTGAAGCGAATACAGCACTCGAAGGTTTGTACAAATCAGGCGGCGCATTTTGTACTCAGTGTGAGGCTGAGGGCTTCCGCCGTATCACGTACTATCTAGACCGTCCGGATGTTCTAGCAAAATACACAACAAAAGTGATCGCAGATAAAGCGGTTTATCCATATTTGCTGAGCAATGGTAACCGAATTGCAGAAGGCGATGCAGAGAACGGTCGTCACTGGGTTCAATGGCAGGATCCGCATCCAAAACCAGCTTACTTGTTCGCCCTTGTTGCAGGCGACTTTGATGTATTGCGTGACAAATATACAACGATGTCAGGTCGCAGTGTTGATTTAGAAATCTTTGTTGATAAAGGTAACTTAGATCGTGCAGGCCATGCGATGACATCGCTGATCAACTCGATGAAGTGGGATGAGGAACGCTTTGGCCTAGAATACGATCTGGATATTTACATGATCGTTGCTGTTGATTTCTTCAACATGGGTGCAATGGAAAACAAAGGCTTGAACATTTTTAACTCAAAATATGTGCTGGCGAACGATCAAACTGCGACAGATCGTGATTATTTAGGCATCGAAGCTGTGATCGGTCATGAGTACTTCCACAACTGGACTGGCAACCGTGTCACTTGTCGTGACTGGTTCCAACTAAGTCTAAAAGAAGGCTTAACCGTATTCCGAGACCAAGAATTCTCTTCTGACTTAGGCTCTCGTGCTGATAACCGTATTGATAACGTACGTATTATTCGTGGTCCTCAATTTGCGGAAGATGCAAGCCCAATGTCTCACCCGATTCGTCCTGACAAAGTCATTGAGATGAATAACTTCTACACGCTAACGGTGTATGAAAAGGGCAGCGAAGTTATTCGTATGTACCATACACTCCTTGGCGAAGAGGGCTTCCAAAAAGGAATGAAACTTTACTTTGAACGTCACGATGGTACCGCCGCGACGTGTGAAGACTTTGTTTCTGCAATGGAAGATGCCACCGGTGTTGATTTAAAACAGTTCCGTCTGTGGTACAGCCAATCGGGTACACCAACGCTGCGCGTAAATAGCGAATACAACGCTGATGCAAAAACTTACGCACTAACGGTAGAGCAATTTACGGAGCCGACGCAAGACCAAGCAGAAAAACAAGCGCTGCATATTCCGTTCGATATCGAGTTGTATGATTCGAAAGGTCGAGTTATCCCACTGGTGATTAACGGTGAATCAGTTAATAACGTGCTGGATATTAAACAAGATAAGCAAACGTTCGTATTTGAAAATGTCGAAGAACAGCCAGTGCCATCTTTGTTGCGTGAATTCTCGGCACCAGTCAAATTAGAATACGATTACAGCGATGACGAGTTAGTCTTCTTGATGAAGCACGCAACGAACGATTTTGCTCGATGGGACGCTAGCCAAATGCTATTGGCTAAATACATTCGTCAGAATGTGAAAAACGTTCAAGCGGGACAAGAAGTATCGCTTTCTGAAGGTGTGATAGATGCTTTCCGCGGTGTGCTGTTGGATGAAACGCTTGAGCCTGCTTTCATTGCTCAAGTTTTCTCTATGCCTTCAATCAATGAGATTACTGGTTGGTACCAGCAAATTGATATCGATGCCGTAGACAAAGTGCTAAACAGCATTACAGTGTCACTTTCTAAGGAATTAGAAGATGAGCTAAGTGCGACTTATCACACGCTTAAGCAAACAGAGTATACGATCGACCATGCTGCTATTGGCAAGCGTGCTTTACGTAACCGTTGCCTTCAGTACCTAGCATATACGGAAAAAGGTAATGATTTAGTCAACGCGCAGTACGCATCTGCAAATAACATGACAGATACGATTGCTGCGATGAGTGCCGCAAATAACGCTCAGCTCGAGTGTCGTGAAGCACTTATGGCTGATTATAGCGATAAATGGAAGCACGATGGTTTGGTTATGGATAAGTGGTTTGCACTGCAAGGTAGCAATCCTGCAGAGGATGCTCTTGAAAAAGTAAAAGCAACCATGAACCACGAAGCATTTAGTTTGAAAAATCCGAACCGTACGCGCAGCTTAATTGGCTCGTTCTTAAGTGCGAACCCTGTACGTTTCCATGATAAATCCGGTGTAGGTTACCAATTTGCCGGTGAAATTCTTCGCCAACTAAATGATTCGAACCCACAAGTAGCTTCTCGAATGATTGATCCTTTGCTTAAGTTCCGTAAATACGATGAAGCTCGCCAAGCAATGATTCGTGCAGAACTTGAAAAGCTCAAAGCAATGGATAATCTTGCTAAAGATCTATTCGAAAAAGTGACTAAAGCACTAGACGAATAGTAAACAACACAATAGGGTGGTCATTAAGACCACCTTATTTGTTTATGTCACTTAGTTTTCACTTCATGAACTATTACTACTTCAATCTCAACATTTCATATCAAACGTTTTTATCTCATTATTCTGGTGCGGCAAGTGTTGTTCAAGTTGTCACACACAACGGTTTGCGTTTGCAGTTACCCGCCGCGAGATTTAGACCATTTCTTAGTCAATTGGGCGTTAGAGGCCAGTTTAGACTAACAACTGACCAAAATAATAAGTTTCTTAAGTTAGAAACTCTGTGATGTATTGTATTTGCAGAGAGTTAAATAGGAATCTTAGTCACAGAATCGGACATTTCACCTCTTACCACTACGATTAGTTGTTAAACATTTGTAATTATGCTTTTACAATGGGCACATGCATTACCTATGCTTAGTTTCTAAGGTAACAACCTAGCTACTAAGTCCCCCTACAAAACAACAATTCTAATGTGGAGTGTGAATATGACCGCGCGTGAAAATGTAGTGCCGGTTCTGCTTGAAAAGGTTTACCAACTGATTCAAGACAAACTCGAGCTTTCTCACCAAACGCTTGTAACTAAACTTGCTCAACACTTATTCAGTAACATTGCTGATGATGATCTAATTCAGCGAAACGAATCCGACCTTTATGGTGCTGTCGTTAGCCTTTGGCACCATATCAATGAAAAAAAACCAGAAGAGATTTCGGTTCGAGTATTTAACCCGACCGTAAGTCGTCAAGGCTGGCAATCCACACACACAATCGTAGAAATTGTTGTTCCAGATAGTCCATTCTTAGTGGACTCAGTCAAAATGGCTTTAGCACGTTTGGATCTTGTTTGTCACCTAATGTTGAATAACCCAACACAGATTCAGCGTGATAAAAAAGGCCAAGTTACAGACGTAAACGGTGAGGGTGGTGTTCTTCAATCACTTTTCCACATAGAGGTAGACCGCCTTACTAGTAAAGACGAGATGCAAGCGCTTAAAGAAGAGCTGTTAAGAATTCTATCTGATACTCGCTTAGTCGTTGATGACTGGAAGCAGATGGTTGATAAGCTTAAGTTTGTTACTGATGAACTTGAGAAAAATAAAGATCGTGTTTCTATCCAAACTGATCGTATGGATGAAACGATCGCATTTCTTCGTTGGCTAGAAGATCATAACTTTACCTTTATGGGTTATAAAGATTATGACTTAAAAGAGGTCAATGGTGATACCGAACTTGTTCCTGCTAAAGAAAAAGGACTAGGTCTGTTTGCTGATGACAAGCGCGTGCGTAGCGTCAAGCTCTCTGAATTATCAGATTCAGCGCGATTAGAAGCGAAAAAACCATACGCTCTGATCATCACCAAAGGTAACAAAGCATCTCGTATCCACCGTCCGGCTTATACTGATTACATCGGTATTAAAAAGTTTGATGAAAACGGTAAAGTAATAGGTGAGCATCGCTTTACTGGTTTATATACCTCCGCCGTTTACAACCAAGCGGTACAAAGTATTCCTCTGATCCGTGAAAAAGTTGACCGTATCCTTGAAGCAAGTGGATACCGCCACGGATCATACTCATACAAAGCATTGCACAATATCTTAGAAAACTACCCACGCGACGAGTTGCTTCAAGCTAATGAAGAAGAGCTGCTTGAGGTGGGAATGGGTGTTGTACAAATGCAAGATCGTGACTTGCTGCGTTTGTTTGTTCGTAAAGACCCATTTGGTCGTTTCTTCAGTTGCATGGTTTATGTCACTAAAGATCGTTACAACACAGAATTGCGTCGTCAAACTCAACGCATTCTTAAGCAGTACTTTGGTTGCGAGCAAGAGGTTGAATTTACAACGTACTTCTCAGAAAGCCCACTAGCGAGAACACATTACATTGTTCGTGTAGACAATAACAACATTGACGTAGACGTGAAAAAGATCGAGCAAAATCTAATGGAAGTTTCTACCTCTTGGGATGACAGACTAAAAGAATCCATCATTGCTAACTTTGGTGAAAGCAAAGGCCTTCCTCTTTCAAAAGAATATATGAGTGCGTTCCCTCGCTCATACAAAGAGGACATGATGCCAGGTTCTGCGGTTGCAGATATCGAGCGCTTAGAAGCGTTAAGTGATGATAATAAACTTGGCATGTTGTTCTACCGACCTCAAGAAGAGGGTGCAGATTCCAAAGCTGTCCGCTTAAAGTTATACCATCGCGATGAACCAATTCACCTTTCTGACGTAATGCCGATGTTGGAAAACCTTGGTTTGCGTGTGATTGGCGAATCGCCATATGAGATCGAGAAAAACAACGGGCAGACTTTCTGGATCCTTGACTTCTCTATGCTGCATAAGAGCGAGAAAACCGTTGACCTTCGTGAAGCTCGTGATCGTTTCCAACAAGCATTTGCTGCCATTTGGGCGGGTAATCTTGAAAGTGATGGTTTCAACCGATTGTTATTAGGTGCGTCGTTATCTGGCCGTGAGATTTCCATTCTTCGTGCTTACGCACGATACATGCGCCAAGTAGGCTTCCCATTCAGTCAGCAGTACATCGAAGACACGCTAAGCCACTACCCAGACTTAGCGACAGGTCTAGTCAAGCTGTTCACCAAGCGATTTGATCCGAAACACAAAGGCAGCGAGAAAGGCCAAAACGATCTAATTAAAAAGCTAACAGAGCAGTTGGATCGTGTAGAGAGCTTGGATGATGATCGTATTATTCGTCGTTATATTGAAATGATCATGGCGACGCTTCGTACCAACTACTACCAAGTAGACGAGAATAAGCAGCCTAAGCTTTGGTTATCTTTGAAAATGAAGCCAAGTGATATTCCTGAGATTCCGCAGCCTGTACCTGCATTCGAGATCTTTGTTTACGCACCAGATATTGAAGGTGTTCATCTTCGTGGTGGAAAAGTGGCTCGTGGTGGTTTGCGTTGGTCAGATCGTCAAGAAGACTTCCGTACGGAGATTCTTGGCTTAGTAAAAGCGCAACAGGTTAAGAACACTGTAATTGTACCAGTGGGTGCAAAAGGCGGCTTCGTTTGTAAACGCCAGCCATCTCTCACCACTCGTGATGAAATTTTTGCAGAAGGTCAGCGTTGTTACAAACGCTTTATCCGTGCACTGCTAGATGTGTCAGATAACATCATTGAAGGAGAGGTGGTACCACCACAAAACGTTGTTCGTCACGATGAAGATGACCCATATCTAGTAGTGGCTGCCGATAAAGGCACAGCAACCTTCTCAGATTTGGCAAACTCTGTTTCTGCAGAATACAACTTCTGGCTAGGTGACGCATTCGCTTCAGGTGGTTCAAACGGTTACGATCACAAAGCAATGGGTATCACCGCAAAAGGTGGTTGGGAATCTGTTAAACGTCACTTCCGTGAAATGGGCATCAACTGTCAGACCACTGATTTTACTGCAATCGGTGTAGGTGATATGGCAGGTGACGTGTTCGGTAACGGTATGCTGTTATCGAAGCATATTCGATTGCAAGCTGCGTTTAACCACATGCATATCTTTATTGATCCAAATCCAGATTCAGCCAGCAGCTGGGAAGAGCGTAACCGATTGTTTAATTTACCAAGATCAAGCTGGGAAGATTACAACAAAGACTTGATCTCTCAAGGTGGTGGCATCTTCTCTCGTCGATCAAAATCGATCCAGTTGACGCCAGAAATTCAGAAAATGTTAGGTACTAAGAAAGCATCTTTAGCGCCTAACGATCTGATAAAGATGACCTTGAAAATGAAAGTCGATCTGCTTTGGAATGGTGGTATCGGCACTTACGTTAAATCATCGACAGAAACTCATACAGATGTTGGCGACCGTGCTAACGACATGCTGCGCATTGACGGCCGTGACTTAAGAGCCAAAGTGGTTGGCGAAGGTGGTAACTTGGGTATGACTCAGCTTGGTCGTATCGAATACGCACTAACTGGCGGTCGAGTGAACACGGACTTCGTTGATAACGTAGGTGGCGTTGACTGTTCGGATAATGAAGTCAACATCAAGATCTTCCTCAATGGACTGGTTTCAAATGGCGATCTTACGGTTAAGCAACGTAACCAAATTCTAGAGTCTATGGAAGACGAAGTGGGTGAAATTGTCTTGGATGATGCTTACCGTCAGTCGGAGTCGATCTCTGTTACTGAACAGCAAGGTGTTGGCATTGTTAAGGAGCAAATTCGATTCATCCACACTATGGAGAAAGCAGGGTACTTGGATCGTGCTCTCGAATACATCCCTGATGATGAAACGCTAATCGAGCGTGAAAAACAGGGACTAGGTCTGACTCGCCCTGAGCTATCAGTGTTAGTTGCCTACGGTAAAATGGTACTTAAACAGCAACTTGTTACGGATGAAATCGCAAATGATGAATTCCATGCAAAACAACTTGTTGAATATTTCCCAAGTGCGTTACGACGTAACTATAAAGATCAAATGGTTAATCACCCACTGCGAGCTGAAATTATAGCTACAGCATTGGCTAACCAGATGGTTAATGAAATGGGCTGTAACTTCGTTACTCGTTTGCAAGAAGAAACTGGTGCAAGTGTTGTCGATATTGCCAATGCTTACAGTGCGGCTAGAGAAATCTTTGATTTAGAAGCAATCCTCAAGCAAACTCGCAAACTTGATAACGTTGCGACAGCGCAAGCTCAATACGAAATTATGTTTTACGTGCGCCGAGCACTGCGTCGAATTGCACGCTGGTTGCTTCGTAACCGTAGCGGCAAATGCACGGTCGGTGAGTTGATTGCTATCTACAAGCAAGATGTCAATGTTATCACTGAAACCCTAGACACTATGTTAGTTGAGTCTGAAGTTGAAGAACACAATGACTTGGCTCAAGGTTGGATAGAGAAAGGGGTTGAAGAGAAACTCGCTCACCAAGTTGCCCGCTTATCAAGCTTACAATCTGCACTGGATATTTCATCAGTAGCAAGTGAAACAGGTAAAACGGTTGAGCAAGCATCGAAACTCTACTTTAACTTGGGTGACCGTTTATCGTTGCATTGGTTCTTGAAGCAAATTAATAGCCAAGCCGTTGATAACAACTGGCAAGCACTTGCTAGAGCGGCATTCCGTGAAGATCTGGACTGGCAACAACGTCAACTTACCGCTCAGGTACTGACTTGTGGCTGCTCAACCGAAGAGCTTGACGTGATGGCTGCGTTAGAAGATTGGATTGAAACTAACGAGCAATCGTTGCACCGCTGGGAGAGTATCTTAAACGAGTTCAAAGTTGGCTCAGTACACGAATTTGCTAAGTTCTCTGTAGCACTTCGAGAGCTAGTACTTTTAAACCTCAACTGCTCATCGAAAGAGTAGTGGAATAATCAAGTCATAAGTAAAAGCCTCGTTATTTAACGGGGCTTTTTATTATCTATTATTCACATTTGGAACGAAAATAGTTACATTGTCACATTGAGTTGAAATTAAAACAGAGTGAAATCGATTGCTTTTAAGCGGTTAGTTACGATTTTTATCGCAGAAACTTGATTGTAATTGTTTGTTTTATATTTAAAAATCTTATAAAGATATAGGTTTTTACTTATTACGTTCATTTTCATTGAATTACGATGAAAAACGGTAAATAATATTGTCCCGTTTATACGGGGCTTTTTTCTTTCGGAGGCACAATGCTTTACCGTCTAGCCAGAACTGGCTTTTTCCAACTCGATGCCGAGAAGGCACATGATCTTGCAATCAAGAACTTCCAACGCTTTAACGGCACACCACTTGATCTCTTTTACCGCCAACAGTTACCAACTCGTCCAGTTGAGTGTATGGGTCTAACATTCCGTAACCCTGTTGGTCTTGCGGCTGGTTTAGATAAAAACGGCGAATGTATTGAAGCATTTGATGCCATGGGCTTTGGCTTTGTCGAAGTCGGCACTGTAACGCCACGACCACAACCAGGTAATGATAAACCACGCCTATTCCGTTTAGTGGAAGCAGAAGGGATCATCAACCGCATGGGCTTTAATAACCTAGGCGTTGATAATTTGATCGAGAATGTTAAACGAGCAAAATTCAATTGTGTTCTCGGAATTAATATCGGTAAAAATAAAGATACGCCAATTGAGAAAGGGGCAGAGGACTACCTGATTTGTATGGAAAAAGTGTATGAGTATGCTGGCTATATTGCAGTAAACATCTCATCGCCAAACACTCCAGGCCTTCGTTCACTTCAATATGGTGAAGCGCTTGATGAACTGCTTTCCGAATTAAAGGCGAAACAAGCGGAGTTATCAGAGAAGTACAACAAGTACGTCCCGTTAGCATTAAAGATTGCGCCAGATTTAAGTGACGATGAAATCTGCCAAATCTGCGATTCTTTATTGAAAAACAATATAGATGGTGTGATCGCGACTAACACAACTTTGGATCGCACGATCGTAGAAGGGATGAAACACGCCAATGAGGCAGGTGGCTTGAGTGGTCGCCCTGTGCAATCACGCTCTACGGAGGTCGTACGTAAGCTTCATGAAGAGCTTGAAGACAAACTTCCAATTATCGGTGTTGGTGGTGTAGATTCCTATGTTGCAGCCAAAGAAAAGATCATGGCAGGCGCTAAACTTGTTCAAGTCTACACTGGCTTTATTTACCACGGCCCAGGTCTCGTACGTGATATTGTTAAAAATCTTTAACATATACATCAAAAACTACTGAAAAATCAGTACCTGTTACATAAAAAAGAGGACTTTGTTTCCTCTTTTTTTTTATCCGTTCGTTTGTAGAATTTAAAAATCACGAGTAGGTAATTAAGCGTCTTACCTCTTTACCACTGATTTAACTAGTCAAGAGAGAACGGAATAATGCTTAAACCCAGCGACAAATGGAATTGGTATTTTGACGAGCAAAAAGCTTGCTTAATGCTGGATCTGGGGGAGGAAATGATTTTCCAAACCAATCTATCCCGAAAATTGTTGGTTAACTGTGCCTTCTCAAACAGTGAATTTACCGTTGATGACGCCAGCGCATTTCAAACGTTTAATGAGCGCATTCGCTGTCTCGATATCAGTGAATATCGCCAAGCTGAATTAACACTGTATTGTGTTGCTGCAAAGCGTTTTCATAAACCTGTACAGCCTAAGAGCTGGTTCTTCGATGCACAGACCTCTGATTATGAACCTCAAGAAGGGGACATGGTCTTTCTCACAAATCAATATTCTGATGGTATGTTCATCGTTCTAGAACCAGGCGAAACATCGAGCTTATGTGCTTATGTTAACCAAGAAGCCTTTGTTCTTGATGGCAATAAGGCGCTTCAATTTGGGCAGCCGATTAAAGTAATGCATGATCGCATGGCTTGTGCAAACCACCTCTTTGCAATGACCCCTATGGCAATGGTGGGTTAAAGCGGTTTAATTTTTCTTTATTTCGTTCCTTTGTTTGCCTTAATCGACCTTATTGGGTCGATTTTTTTTGTCCTTTCCTCAGACACTCCAATCCGAAAGACCATGAAACTGTTTGTTTTCTATGCATGCAAACATGAAGCTGGTCACTTTTATTTTACTTATTTCAATTTGATTACTCCTTTAATTAGGCAACCTAGCGCCTAAAACAACCCTATTTATTCCCCTATAAAGGGTATTTGTAAGTAACTTACATCAACCAATCCCGACTGGTATATACCAAAATGCATGTAAATAAGTATTCACTTCTTCTAAAGGAAACAAAATACGTTCATGAATGAAAAACATTCAAACTAAAGATGTTGAAAGTTTTAGATCATTTGAGTGGTGATGATTTGAACTAACGGGTGGGAAAATACCTTTAAAAACGAGGCATTGATCGTAAAGTCAGGTATAATTGAAGCCATTTTTTATCAGCGAAAGAACACTATGAATCAATATCTCGCGGTAACTTCAAATGGCATGGAAAATTTGCTTGTTGAAGAACTGACTAAACTAGGCATTGAAAATGCGAAACCAGTACAGGCAGGCGTAAAATTTAAAGCGACAAACGAACAGGTTTATCGCTGTTGTTTGTGGAGCCGTTTAGCGTCTCGATTTGTACGTGTTTTATCTGAGTTCACGTGTAACAACGACATGGACTTGTATCTATCCACTTCCACTATTAACTGGGTTAACCAATTTCATAGCTCTAAACGCTTTGTTGTGGACTTTAACGGCACAAACCGTGAGATTAGAAATAGCCAATACGGAGCTATGAAGGTCAAAGATGGCATCGTAGATTGCTTTGAGAATAAAGGCTTGCCACGTCCTAATATCAGCAAAGAACGCCCAGATATTCGTATTCACGTTCGTTTGCATAAAGATAAAGCGTTGCTTGGGATAGACATGGTAGGTAGTGGTCTTCATCAGCGTGGTTATCGACCAGAATCGGGTCGTGCGCCATTACGTGAAACGCTTGCTTCTGCGATTATCATGCGTTGTGGCTGGGATGGGCATCAACCATTACTCGATCCAATGTGTGGTTCTGGTACTTTGCTTATTGAAGCGGCAATGATGGCAGCCAACATGGCACCTGGCGTTAAGCGCAAACAATGGGGCTTCGAAGTTTTGGAAGACTTTGAACCGGAGACCTGGGCTGAGATTAAATCAGAGGCTAATGTTCAAGCTAGACGGGGTGTCAAGAAAGTTGACGCTAAGTTTTTTGGATTCGATAACGATCCCAAAGTGTTAAAAGTCGCTCAAGAAAACGCCCGCAGAGCAGGTGTTGAAGAGTTGATTGAGTTTGCGCAAGGTGATGCTGCAACTATTACTCGTCCCGCAGGATTTGAACACGGTGTTATCGTTTCAAACCCACCTTACGGTGAGCGTCTAGGAACTGAGCCGGGGCTGATTGCGCTCTATACCGCATTCGGTGGACAGCTAAAATCTGAGTTTGGCGGATGTAAAGCATCTATCTTCTCTAGCTCAGACGAGCTCTTGAGTTGCCTTCGTATGCGCGCTGATAAACAGTTTAAATTGAACAATGGTGCGTTACCGTGTCACCAAAAGAACTACAGCATTGCCGAGCGCAGCGCTGATGAAGTTAAAGGTGCAGATACTAACGTTCAAATCGCACCAGACTTCTCAAACCGTTTGAAGAAAAACATTGGCAAGATTGGCAAGTGGGCGCGTAAAGAGAAACTAGACTGCTACCGTATCTACGATGCAGACCTTCCAGAATATAACGTAGCGATCGACGTGTACGGCGATCAAATTGTGATTCAAGAGTACGCAGCACCTAAGAACATCCCTGAAGAAAAAGCCAAGCGTCGTCTAACGGACATTATCCGTGCGACGATTCAGGTGACCGGTGTCGAAGCGAACAAAGTTGTACTGAAAGTTCGTGAGAAGCAGAAAGGTCGAAGCCAGTACCAAAAATTAGGTCAGGTATCAGAGACGCTCGAAGTAAACGAGTACGGTGTGAAGCTGATCGTGAACCTTCATGACTACCTAGACACAGGCCTGTTCTTGGATCATAAGATCACTCGTCGTCGTCTTGGCGAAATGGCACAGGGTAAAGATTTCCTTAACTTGTTTGCTTACACTGGTAGTGCAACAGTGCACGCTGCAGTTGGTGGTGCGCGTTCCACTACAACTGTCGATATGTCAAACACCTACTTGAACTGGGCGAAAGACAATATGCAGCTTAATGGCTGTGTAGGGCGCCAACATAAATATGAACAAGCGGACTGTTTGCAATGGCTAGAAAACGCAAAAGGTGAGTACGACTTGATCTTTATTGACCCACCTACGTTCTCTAACTCTAAGCGTATGGAAACATCATTCGATGTACAACGTGACCACATTAAGCTAATGAAGAACCTCAAACGTTTACTGAGAAGTGAAGGCACAATCGTATTTTCAAATAACAAACGTCACTTCAAGATGGATGAAGAATCACTCGCTGAATTGGGTTTGAAGGCTCAGAATATTTCTTCTCAAACGTTACCATTAGATTTTGCGCGTAATAAACAGATTCATAACTGTTGGCTAGTAACGCACGCGTAGTATAAACAAAAGGATTAATACGTGCTGATATTGTATAGCACGGAGGGATGCCATCTTTGTGAGATGGCATTTGCTCTAGTAGACCAAGTCGGTTTGGCCGAGCAAACAGATATCATCGATATTGCGTTCGATGATGTACTATTTTCTCGTTACGGCGTCACAATACCCGTCTTAAAATATCAAGATTCTGAGTTGAACTGGCCGTTTGACTTAGAACAACTCACACATTGGTTGGATAATAATGGCATTACTTACCATTCATAACGCACAACTTGCATTTGGTGACCACCCATTGCTAGATAAAGCGGAGTTCGCTCTTCAAGAAAACGAACGCGTTTGTTTAGTTGGTCGTAACGGAGCAGGTAAGTCCACGTTAATGAAAGTGCTTGCCGGCGACATTTTGTTGGATGATGGCAAGATTCAAATAACTCAAGACGTAGTAGTTTCTCGGCTTGAACAAGATCCACCGCGCAATCAAGAGGGTACGGTTTACGAATACGTATCTGGCGGTTTGGCTGAAATCGGCGAACAATTGAAGATCTATCACGATCTTCTCGATCTTGTTGCTCAAGACCCAAGTGAGAAGAACATTAACCGTTTGGCGAAAGTTCAAGAGCAACTTGATCATTCTAACGCTTGGCGCTTTGATGACCGTGTTAAGAACGTACTTGGCGCTTTAAAACTAAGCCCAGAAACCAAACTGACCGATCTATCCGGTGGCTGGCAACGTAAAGCTGCTTTAGCTCGTGCGCTGGTTTGTGATCCTGATGTATTGCTTCTTGATGAACCAACAAACCATCTCGATGTGACAACGATCGAATGGTTAGAGAACTTCTTAAAAGACTTCAAAGGCTCGATCATCTTTATTTCTCACGACCGTGCATTCATCAAGTCGATGGCGACACGCATCGTTGACTTAGATCGCGGTCAATTAGCTTCTTTCCCTGGTAATTACGAACAGTATTTGAATGACAAAGAAGAAATGCTTCGCGTCGAAGAAATGCAAAATGCTGAGTTCGATAAGAAACTAGCGCAGGAAGAAGTGTGGATTCGTCAAGGCATTAAAGCACGTCGTACTCGTAATGAAGGCCGTGTTCGAGCCCTTAAAAAACTTCGTGAAGAGCGTCGTGACCGTCGTGAAGTTCAAGGTAAAGTTAACCTAAACATCGATGATGCTTCTCGTTCAGGTAAGATTGTATTTGAAGCAGAAAATGTATCTTTTGCTTACGAAGGCAAGACAATTGTCGACGACTTTAGCTTTAACATCATGCGTGGTGACCGTATTGCACTTATCGGACCAAATGGCTGCGGTAAGAGTACGGTACTTAAATTGCTACTAGGGCAATTGGAAGCGCAGTCTGGTCGTTTACACTGCGGAACAAAATTAGAAGTCGCGTACTTTGATCAGTACCGAGAGATTTTGGATCCAGAAAAGACAGTGATCGATAACTTAGCGGATGGGAAACAAGAAGTAATGGTTGGGGGACGTCAGCGTCATGCGCTGAGTTATCTTCAAGACTTCTTATTTGCACCTAAGCGCGCCAGAACCCCGGTTAAGGCACTTTCTGGTGGTGAGAAAAACCGATTATTGCTAGCCCGTATCTTGTTGAAACCAAACAACTTACTTATTCTTGATGAGCCAACTAACGATTTGGATATCGAAACGTTGGAACTTTTAGAAGAAATGCTTGCCAATTATCAGGGTACATTATTGTTAGTGAGTCACGACCGTGAGTTCGTAGACAACACAGTAACAACCAGCTGGATTTTTGAGGGTAACGGTATAATCGAAGAGTTCGTTGGTGGTTATCATGATGCTAAACAGCAGCGTGACCAAGTTCTTGCTTCGCGCAGTCAGGTTGAAAAACCAACGAAGAAAGAGAAAGTGGTTGAGGAAACTCCCAAAACTACGCAACCTAAGAACAATTCGAAGAAGTTATCGTATAAGCTGCAAAGAGAATTAGAGGCTCTACCAGCTAAACTTGAACAATTAGAGTCGGATATCGAGAGCCTTCAGGAGCAAGTGAACGATCCAGAGTTCTTTGCTAAACCTGTAGAGCAAACTCAGCCGGTATTGGAACAGCTTGCTGCATTAGAGCAGGAGTTGGAAATCGCATTCGAGAGATGGGAAGAACTCGAAGCAATGCAACAGGATAGTTAAGAATTCAATGAATTGTAGTAATAAATTCAAATTGACCGCCATTGCAATGATGGTTGGTACCACAATGAACGCACAGGCGGCATTGTATCAAGTTGTTGAGGTTTCACCTCAGGATCATGGTTCAAACGGTGACTACCAAACGGCTTACGGGGTTGCAATTCAACAGGGCAATGCAGGTACAGATCCTTCAACAGGTTCACCTTTCGCTCTAGGCTGCTTTGATGCAGCAGCAAACTGCGCGCCAGAGCAGTTTAAACTTGCAATGGAAACTCGCACTACACCGATTTCAGCGACACAAGCCGTGGATGGGAACAGCTATCGTGAAGAAATCCCATTCGGATTAGACGCTGGCTTTTATTACATCCAAGAACTCAAAGACTTTGAGCGTTACTGTTACAACCAGCTTCGCTATTCCACCTGTGACTCATGGGCTTCAGTAAACTGGACGCCGTGGAATAAAGAACGTAGTAAAGACTTTACTTCTAATGCGTTAGCGTTCATAGAAGAAGATTCTGCTGCTTATAAAAATGAATATAACAATGTTATCAACCAGCTTACCGAGGGTGGTGCAGCTGTCGGTAATCAGAGTAAAGTTAGCACAGAAAATACTTCTACATTAGAAACACGAAATACCGTAGTTGCACCAGTAGAGCCAAATATTCTTACTGGCGATAATGACGCAAGTGTTGTGCAAAGCCATGCTTGGAGCACAGACGGCATTTTTACTGTTGGCAGTGTTTCTCGAACAGCAAGCAATACCAATGGATCTCACCACACATCAAAAGCAGCGATTTGGGATCAAAGCGGAACCGTCAGTGAATTGGCTTGGCCTAGTGGCACATCTAAAGATGGAGAAAGGTTAGCTCAAGGGAGCATGCGTGATCTTGTCACTAATGGAACAACGGTCTATGGCGTAGGTTACAACACTTACAGTGATGATAACTAC
Source organism: Vibrio sp. 1727 (assembly GCF_033344415.1). Taxonomy (NCBI): domain Bacteria; kingdom Pseudomonadati; phylum Pseudomonadota; class Gammaproteobacteria; order Vibrionales; family Vibrionaceae; genus Vibrio; species Vibrio sp. 1727. Next base: position 124,883 of record NZ_JAWPOT010000007.1, on the reverse strand, counting down.
CTGAATGCGACTGTTTTTGTCGGAACTCTAGAAGCCGAAGGTAGCGTTGAAAACGCAACTTGGAAAAATAAAGTTGTTGTAGGAGCTAGACAGCGCGAAGGTGATGATACTGTTCATACAAACTCACGCTTAACCGACGTTAACTCTAATTTTGTTGCTATTGGTGAAGCGAAACGTTCGGGCGGATACTTAATGCCAACGGGCTCTGCTCCGAATCGTCTCTTTATCGTAGATGATGTTCGTAAGGATTCTATTAGCGCTTTTTACCCAACTACTGGCATTTTCTTTAGCGGTGCGGGCGGTAAGATGGGCGGTATCAACTCTTACAATGAAATCGTCGGGCAACTTGATGCGGAAACGACTCGTGAAGACGATGGCAAGCCACGTCGTAAGCGCGGTTTTATCTATCCATATAGCGTAGGTGGCGAGACTAGTGAACGTGCTGCAACATTATTCAATGGAAAAGCTTGGTTCCTAGACAGTTTGACTAATGGCGGTGATTACTCTGAACAAAACAATCAGTTCCGTATTATCGACGCAACTGATATCAATGATGCAGGTGTGATCTCTGGTACTGCTATGAAATGTGCAGGTGGTTATAGCACAACAGCAAACAATGCGACATGTAGCTCTGAAGAGCAAATTGTAGCAGTCAAACTAGTACCTATTGCTGACGCAACTAAGGACGACATCGTATCTCGAAGCATTGACTCAACGACGACAGAGCGTCAAGGTGCAGGCCTTGGTTGGTTAGCTTTGACCATGCTTGGATTGTTTGGGTTCCGTAGAAAATAGTTAAAAATCGTCAGTAATTTTTAAATCAAGCAGAGGCTCACACATTTGAGTCTCTGCTTTTTTTATGCCTTGAGAAATTGCCTACTTTGATCGATTCTTATAAGTGGAGTCATAAAAACTCCATCAAAGTTTCACAATAACAGCTGTACGTTAGTAAATGGACCTGTATGAGGAATTAACTATGAAGAGACAAAAGCGTGATCGCCTAGAACGAGCTCAATCTCAAGGCTACAAAGCTGGGTTGAATGGAAGGTCTCAAGAGGCTTGCCCATATCAACAAGTTGATGCTCGGTCGTATTGGTTAGGTGGTTGGCGTGATGCCAGAGATGAAAGACAATCTGGTCTCTACAAATAAACTCTCCACATACAAAAAGAAGGATTCGAAAGGGCTCTACGGAGCCTTTTCTACATTATAGGGACATAGGGAAGTAGGTTAACACTCGACAACAAAAAGGCTCCTAAATAGGAGCCTTAATAAATCGATTAAAATCGTGATTAGAAGCTTGAAGTGTCTTGGAACAAGCCAACTTTCAAATCTTTTGCTACGTAGATTTCTTTGCCGTCCACACATACACGACCGTCGGCCAAACCCATCACAAGTTTACGGTTTACAACGCGTTTCATGTGGATTTCGTACGTCACTTTTTTCGCTGTTGGCAGGATCTGACCTGTAAACTTCACTTCGCCAACACCCAGAGCACGACCTTTTCCTTTGCCACCAACCCAGCCAAGGAAGAAACCAACAAGTTGCCACATCGCATCAAGGCCAAGACAACCCGGCATTACTGGGTCGCCAGGGAAGTGGCAGTCAAAGAACCACAAATCTGGAGTAATATCCAATTCCGCCAAGATCAAACCTTTACCAAAATCGCCTTCAGTCTCAGACATTTTAGTAACACGATCCATCATTAGCATGTTTGGCGCAGGAAGCTGAGGGTAACCAGGCCCAAACAGTTCGCCTTGGCTAGAAGCAAGTAGATCGTCACGGTTATAAGAATCACGTTTGTTTTGCATTATCAATTACTCCAATTTTTGATAGCTGCATCTTAGTGAACACGTGTACGCTAAACAACTCCGATCAGTACTAGACAAACCAGTTTTTGATGCGCTGCACAATTCCTTCTGGATGCTCATGTCTTTCAAAGTTTTCAATACGTTCCGCTATTTTGCCAATAATGCTATCGTCTTCACCTCTAAAAGGTTTATTCATTACAATCGGAATAGCTTCATCTACGGTAGAAACGGACCAAATATGGAACTCACCATTTTTAATGCTTTCTATTACATCTTTATGTAATGCAAGGTGTTTAAGGTTTGATTTTGGCATCACAACACCTTGATTTCCTGTAAAACCTTGATGTTTACAAACCTGATAAAAGCCTTCAATTTTTTCGTTCAAGCCACCGACGGCTTGCACTCGACCAAACTGATCAACAGCTCCTGTAACAGCAACTTGTTGATTAATTGGAGATTCAGATAAAGCACTCACCAAGCAACAAAGTTCTGCAAGAGATGCACTGTCACCATCAACTTCACTATAAGACTGTTCAAATACGATGGAGGCAGAGTAAGGCAGTGGTTCATCCAGTTTCAGAGCAGAGCTCAAGAAAGCTTGCATAATCATCATGCCTTTTGCATGTAGATTGCCTCCAAGCTCAGCTTTGCGCTCAACATCGGAAACATCGCCATCACCAAAATGAATTACACAAGATATTCGTGCAGGCTCACCATAGCTGACAGGGTGCCCAGCCATATCAATAACGGTTAGGCCATTGATTTGACCAACTTGTTCCCCAGTTGTCTCAATGATGACTTGGCCATCTAAAATATCGTACACGGCACGCTGAGGAAGGTAAGATTCTCGGTAATACTTGTCGTCAATCGCTTTATCTAACGACTTGTAATCTAATGCTCGGCCATCACTGAACTGGCTGGCAAGCGTTAGAAGTTGAGAGTGCCACATTACTCCTAAAGGCAGATAATGTTGATCTTCAGTAAATCTCATACCGGCCAGCAACAATCTTCTAAAACCACATTCGGTTAAGTGAGGCAGCTGATATTGAGAACATATCCAGTTCACCAAACCAAAGTAATCTGTCAAATTCTGCTCTGACAGATGAATATCTTCTTCAACTTCCGTATACATGGCAAAGCCAGAACAGAAGTCTTCATCGATGTATTCTAGCTCTGCTAACTGACTTCTTTCTCCTGTTACAATCAGTTTTACATCATAAGCTTTAGCTTGCGGTACTGAAGTAGGTAAACGAGTAGGGCTTAGGTTCAGTGGCTCGATAAGGTTTTGTTGAATTGCAGACTTTATATTTGGCCAAAGTCCTGGGTTAGCCAAAATTAGATTAGCCGGTACAATTAAGTAACCGCTATCTGCCTGTGAAATTAAGCCAGGTTGGAAGGCAATATCACCACTTAAATCGACACTGTAACGGTCAAATAAGCGTTTGGCATCAAGTGATTCCGACAAAACAATCGCAGCGTTAGACTGGCTCTGAAGAGCTTTACTGATGAACTCTCTATAGACAGAATTATCTACGCAGTTAATGAGTAGTACTCGCGTCAATCCAGAAATTTTTGAAAAACGAGATATCGTTGCCGACATTCTCGGTTGGAGCTCAGTAAAAGACTTCTTTGGTAACGAAGGTGCAGACTTTAAAAGTGCTTCGTACTGCTCAAGTGAAGGTGTTACGTCTTGCCAATTAAGTTGGTTCATTAAAATTCATCGTAATTCAATCTTGCCGACATTATAACGAAACGGACTATAACACCCTAGCACCAATTTGGTTTGCTCTCGGCATTCATCTCTCAATGAACAATACTTAGACAAATGAGTGATCAACATCGATACTTCTAAGAGTTTTATTTGCCCAAGTAAACCATCTGGGTTACGCTGTCACTAGGTTATGTTTATGGGTCGGAACAAATGAAATATCAGCAGCTTGAGAATCTAGAATGTGGGTGGAAATGGAAGTATCTCATCAAAAAATGGAAAGATGGTGAAGCGATTACCCGACATATTGATACAAGCGAAGCAGATGCAGCGGTCGCAGAACTAAAACGCCTTGAACACGAGCCTACACTTGTCTTAGCTTGGATAGAAAACCACATGTCAGAAGAGTTAGATAATAAACTCAAGCAGGCTATCCGAGCGAAACGGAAACGTCACTTCAATGCAGAGCAAGTCCATACAAAGAAGAAATCCATTGATTTAGATTACCGAGTTTGGGAAAAGCTTTCTAGTAGAGCGAATGAACTTGGTTGTACGTTATCTGACGCAATTGAATATTTGCTTTCCGAAGCGTCGAGAAGTGAAAAAGCGAGTCAAAAAGTTACCTCAATTAAAGAGGATTTGAGTAAATTGCTATCTAGCTAGGATAGGGAGTGCCAAATGTTATATGTAATCTTAATTGCAGCCATCGTGATCTTTTGGTTGATCGCAGTCGATAGGCCGGTGTTAAAAGTAAAGTTCGATAATGGCCATATTAGTAACGTAAAAGGGCATCTACCTCCTTCTTTCAAACACAACTTACAGGATATTAGTGAGCATAACCCGTTTACTGGTGAAATGAAGGTGTATAGCCAACGAACAGGAATGCGCTTAAGCTTTTCCAAAGGCATTCCCAAAAAAGTTCAACAGAGGATTCGTAACGTTTTTCCGCACCAGGGCTTCAAAGCAAACAAAGGCAAGAAGCGCGCTTAATTACATATCAGTTACTTCATCATGTTAAATGGGACGCAATGTGGCGTCCCATTTTCGTATCTACAGAAAAATTACTTATCATCGAACAATCAACAACATAAACGGACCAAAACGATGAGATACGTTGTAACTTTAATGGTATTGATCTTTGCAAGTAATTCAGTTTTTGCTGACGATTCAGAAACGAACCTGTTGGCTAAAAAGATTAAGACTAAGCTTCAAAAGAAAGTAGACAATAAGTTTGATGGCTATCAAGGTTATTGTGACGTCATGATAGAAATGGAGCACAAAAGTAAAAACGCAGTAATAAAAAGAGTAACCAGCAGTGGTGACCAAAAAGTGTGTAGGTACGTTAAGTCCAACTTGAAGAAAGGAAAACGCTATCGTTACAAATACCCCGAAAAGTACATTCGCCTCCATATAACCACAGGCTTATAAATGTTTCAGAACGCAACTGAGCTCGTGATTTTTGGCAGATTTCGTTGCGGAGCGATTAGAGCGTTTAGCTGATTTTTGCTGTTGTACGAGGCGAGTATGAAAGGCTTTTTTGTTTGGTAGCGCTTAAGTTAGTAATCGTGATGCCATTGAATGGCAAATTCAGTGAGTTGGCCATCATCACCATACATAGATTGATTCAGGTGCTTACGGAAGGACACGCCAGTAAGCCGGGGACTAAGCGCGCATCAATTTTCAATAAGAGATTTGATTTGCTTCGTAAGCATAACCACAAACCAAACTAGCGATTGCAAGTCCACAGAAACCTCGGTTAAAGCTTCAAAAGCAAACAATGTTGTTAATCTTAGGATGACATTTTAAAGTAGCTAAAACCGGACATTATTGCTTTGAGACCCCACCCCTTGGTGCGCATTATATGTGTTATGTTAAATTACATATAGCCGTACGCTAAATGTTGTCTGAGTATGCTCCTATTCCCCTGCAGATTTTAAATTTAAGGGCCTTACTGTAAGTATTAAACATAATGGTTATTTACCATAAAATACTTAATATAGATCTTAATAATCTATCGATTGTTAAGATCTATATTAACGCCTTTTTAGTTATTGAAATGACTGTATAGCTTCAAAGATATCTTGTCTTCTAACTGGCTTGGAAATGAATCCGTTCATCCCGGCATCCAGGCATTTATCTCTATCGCTTTCTAGCGCATGTGCAGTTAACGCTATAATTGGAGTCTTGAGGCCTTTATCTCGAATAAGTCTTGTTGCGGTAATTCCATCCATCACTGGCATCGAGACATCCATGAGAATCAAATCGATTAAATCCTCATTCTCCTCTAAAAATGTTAATGCCTCTGCTCCATGGCTTGCGATATGAACATTATGGCCAAGCTTATTTAAGATAAGCTTTATTACGAACTGATTCGACTCGGTATCTTCTACGACGAGAAGTTCCATTGCTTTTGTCGGTTGATTGGTTTCGATTCTAACTGGACGATTTTGATTGCAACGAGTCAAAACTGGAATCGAAATCGTAAAGGTTGAACCAACATGCTCATCACTTTTAACGGCAATCTTGCCACGCATCATTTCGACTAAATGCTTGGTTATTGCGAGCCCCAGTCCTGTACCACCGAAGCGTCTCGTGATGGAACGGTCTCCTTGATGAAATGCCGTAAACAAATGCTCTTGCTTTGCTTTAGATATACCAATTCCAGTGTCAGATATTGAGATCACAAGTTCAGCATCTTGCTCAGATACAGAAACTTTTACTTCACCTTCGTCTGTAAACTTTATTGCATTCCCTATTAGATTAAACAGAATTTGAGATAACCGCGTGGAGTCAATCCAAAATTGTTTGTCATTAGTGACAGTACAGTTGAGCTTGAATTTAAGATTCTTCTTCTTAGCTATTTGTTTTTGCTGAGAAATAACAAAAGTGACAGTGTCTCTTAAGTTAATCCATTGTTCATTGAGCTGAAAGCGACCTGACTCGATTTTAGAAAGATCAAGAATGTCACTGATTATCGCGAGAAGTAACTCTGCAGAGCACTCCATTTGGCTCAAAGCATCAATTTGTTCTTCTGACAAGGTTGATTGCTTCAGTATATCTAGCATTCCAAGAACGGAATTTAAAGGGGTTCTTATTTCATGGCTCATCATCGCTAAGAACTCCGACTTAGACCGGTTCGCAAGCTCTGCTTCTTCTCTTGCTTTAGCGAGCTGAGTTGTTCTTACCTCAACGATACGTTGTAACTTCTCTTTGGTCTCGATATCAATGACCGCCCTTTCAATTAAGGGACGAAACCGCCTCAAGGTTTCCTTATTCTCTATGCTAAAGTGCCCTTTCTGAGCTCCAATAAGTAGGATTACGGTTTGCGTTACTTCTGAACGTATACCAGTTAAAACGACCGAGTTTACATGGCTTTTTATAAAGCTGTTTAAGTTAACAAACTCAGCGAGTTTATCTGGCTCGAACAGTAGAATGCATTCACCATTGAGAGCTCTTTGATAGGTGTTACCGTGTAACCAGGATACATTATCAAATACGCTATTAGTTGATATCAATGTCCTGAAGGGATATCGTTCGCCATCACGAGTCAGTACAATAAAATCATCGAAGTTGATGTACTTTTTGAGGACATTGTTTAATCCCGTAAATATCTCATGCCGATTCTTTGCCTCACTCATCGCAGATATCGCGGAAAGAATGGCCTTGTTTTCATCGGCGAGTAGTCGTTCTCTTTGTCTAGCCTGCTTTAGCTCAACTAACGCTTCTTGAAGCGCTTCCTGTTGATATATGTCTAAGTATTTATCTTTCATAAGGTTTATGGAATATAGCCGATGAAATCATCAGGTTTCCATGTCCATTCTCACCACCAATAAATCTACCTTGCTCGCCGAAAGTAAAAGGGCAAATAAAAGGCAAATGTTCTAGCTCTTGGTTAATTTGTTCACAAACGCTATTCATGTCTTGCATTAAGTGCAACATGGGACCTGCGCAAAAGATATTTATCACTCCAATTTTTCGAGACTCTTCTAATTTTTGGTTAAAAGCGGCATTGACGACTTTTGCAGCGCGCGCAACTAGATGCTCACGACTTCCTTTCATTAATGTGAGCTCGTCACCCTTTTCTATTCGTGTAAACAACTCGATTCCACCATCTTGTGTCTCACGGATCGGATGGGATAACTTGTAATATGGGCGATCATAGAGATGACCTGCGATCCGCCCTAATGGATAAGCACTCGAGTTTGTAAACAGCATATTATCTTTACCTACTTGGTTATCCTGGTGATTTGTCCACCTTCTATAAACATTGAGCGCAGGTTCGTTATCAATTTCAAGTAAGCATCTATCGTTGGTCTTGGTTGCAACACCTTTGATATTAGTTGGTGTATGTCCAGCGCTAAAAGCGATATCAACAGGTTGAGAGGAGTAAAAGAGAGTTAAGCTTAAACCTGAAGTTTGAGAGCCTTGGGCGGTTATCACAGACCATTTCCCAGCGATGTTATTATCAGCGGCCGAACCACCAATAATTGGAATTAGAGTTCCAAATCTTTCATCTATAGACGCAATAATTGATTCCTCTTGCCCTGGTGTGGCATGAAGTAGAATTAAGTTTGGTACCTCTCCTACACGGTTAGCGCTCTCAAGGGCCATATCCAAAGCCTTGGTGACGCTGTCACCTGAGTTGTGATTAGAAATACCAGTACCATAAGCATGAGGACCTGTATCATAAACAGCAAGTGCCGCAATTACTGGGCCTGTATGAAAGCCCTGATCTGTCATTACGGCTTGACATGAACTGGCGCCATGAAAAGGCACACCAGGAAAATGCGCAAGAAACGCTTCTCGAATCAACTCGAAATTGTATTCTTCCGTGTAGTAACACATCACGTAAGACAAGTTCTGTTGTGTCAATTCGGATCTGAGCGTTTTTATCGCTGAGTCTTCATCTTTAATATGAGTAAAAACTGATTGGCAATGCATACGATTTTATAATTGGATATCACTCTGCTGTTATACCATTCCAACCAATTTTCTCTAGGTAAGAAGGTGTTAATTTCATTAATAAGTTACGATTATCTCGTGATAGATCGTATTTATAATTGAACTACAACAATGTTTTCACCTTTTTTAAAGGTGATTTTTTTCGATTCAGGAATGATGTCCCATTCTACTGACTTATGCTTCTCGTTGAGATTGATAAAATTACCAGATTGATTTAGATCAATTTTTAGAGTGCTACTTTCTATCGTTTCGAGCGAAATTCCCATTGAGTCACGATTAATCGTGATTATTTCTCCTTCAATTGTTACATCGCATCGTTCTTTTTGTGAACAGTCAACGCTATTAACACTCTCGTGTGTAAAGGTACGCCAGAAAAATGCGCCTATTAAAACACTGAGCATGATTAAGATTTGTGCAAGTCGCGCCTTTGTTAACTTTTGTGCAGGCATAATTACTAATATCCTTGTTACAAACTTCAAACTTTTTAAATAAAAAATGATTTCCAGAGGTCCAGTAAGGTTACTACCCTGTCATTGAATTGTTAATTCAAGTATAGTGTCACGCTGAAAATGCCACTTTTTATTAAAGTCAGCAATGGAAATAAGGTGATGATAACACTTGAATTCTAGAGTTTACTTGGGTGGTGTTACGACGCAAGTCGTGTTGGAAGTAAAAGTGTAGTTAATTAGAAATTGGAAGCATGCAAATGAGCCAAGTAAAGCAGCTTGAACAAAACTACAACTATACAGTCGTTCGCCAATTTACCCTTGTGACCATTTTATGGGGCATAGTTGGTATGGCTGTTGGTGTTTTGATTGCCGCTCAATTAGTTTGGCCACAGCTAAACTTTGATACGCCGTGGTTGACGTACAGTCGCTTACGTCCACTGCATACTAATGCGGTAATTTTTGCGTTTGGTACCAGTGCTCTGTTCGCAACGTCTTATTATGTTGTACAGCGCACATGTCAAACACGTCTTTTTGGTGGCCCACTCGTTGCCTTCACCTTTTGGGGTTGGCAAGCAATCATCCTGGCAGCAGCCATTACTTTGCCTCTCGGTTTAACATCGGGTAAAGAGTATGCTGAGCTAGAATGGCCTATTGATATCGCAATTGCGCTAGTATGGGTATCATATGCGGTGGTGTTCTTCGGCACACTGGTGAAACGAAACACGTCACACATATATGTGGCAAACTGGTTCTTCGGTGCCTTTATTATCACAGTAGCAGTACTTCACATCGTGAACAGCATGGCTATTCCTGTGTCACTCGGTAAATCTTACTCGATTTACTCGGGCGCAGTGGATGCGATGGTTCAGTGGTGGTATGGACACAATGCGGTAGGTTTCCTACTGACCGCTGGTTTCCTAGGTATGATGTACTACTTCGTTCCTAAACAAGCTGAACGTCCTGTTTATTCTTACCGTCTATCTATCGTTCACTTCTGGGCACTTATTTCTCTATATATTTGGGCTGGCCCTCACCACCTTCATTATACAGCGCTACCAGACTGGACTCAGTCTCTAGGTATGGTTATGTCGCTGGTTCTATTTGCTCCTTCTTGGGGTGGTATGATCAACGGTATTATGACGTTATCTGGTGCATGGCATAAGCTTCGTTATGACCCTATCCTACGTTTCCTAATCGTTTCACTGTCGTTCTACGGTATGTCTACCTTTGAAGGCCCGATGATGTCGATTAAGACGGTTAACGCACTTTCTCACTACACAGACTGGACCATTGGTCACGTTCACTCTGGTGCGTTAGGTTGGGTTGCGATGGTTTCTATCGGCTCTGTATATCACTTGGTACCTCGCCTATTTGGCCAGGAGCGTATGTACTCTGTTGGTCTAGTTAATGTGCATTTCTGGCTAGCAACAATCGGTACCGTTCTTTACATCGTTGCGATGTGGATCTCTGGTGTAATGCAAGGTCTTATGTGGCGCGCGGTTAACTCTGACGGTACGCTAACTTACAGCTTTGTTGAGTCTGTAGAAGCGTCTTATCCGTTCTACTTTGTACGTTTCCTAGGCGGATTTATCTTCCTATCTGGTATGTTCCTAATGGCATATAACACGTACAAAACGGTAAGTGCACCAAAAGAAAGCCTAAAAGCTATCCCACATCCGGCATAAGGAGATTTAAGAATGAGTAATAATTCTAATAATCGCCATGAAATCTTAGAACGTAATGTCGGTTTGTTGGCTATTTTTATCGTGTTTGCTATCAGTTGGGGCGCTCTTGTAGAGATCACTCCTCTGATTTTCCAAAAGCAAACGACTGAACCTGTAGAAAATCTGCGTGCTTACACTCCTTTGGAGATGGAAGGCCGTGATATCTACATCCGTGAAGGTTGTAACGTTTGTCACAGCCAGATGGTTCGTCCTTTCCGCTCAGAGACTGAACGTTACGGTCACTACTCTGTTGCTGGTGAGAGTGTTTGGGAACACCCATTCCTTTGGGGCTCTAAGCGTACAGGCCCGGATTTAGCTCGTGTTGGTGGTCGTTATTCTGACGAATGGCACCGTGTTCACCTGTTAGATCCTCGTGAGCTTGTACCTGAGTCAAACATGCCAGGTTTCCCGTGGCTAGCTGAAAACGTTTTAGACGGTAAGCTAACTCAGAAGAAACTTGAGCTATTTCGTGATCAGTTCGGCGTTCCATACACTGATGAAGAGATCGCGAATTCGGCTAAAGAAGTAGAAGGTAAAACAGAGATGGATGCAATCATCGCTTACCTTCAGTCTCTTGGTCATGCAATGAAGTAAGGGGATCATATGGATTTCGGTACAATTCATAGTATTTATACCGTTGTACTCTTCGCTAGTTTTATTGGCATCGTATGGTGGGCATTTAGTAAAAAGCGTAAAGCACGCTTTGAAGAAGATGCCAACTTGGTGTTTGCTGACGAAGAACAAAAGACCCCTAATAACCAAGGAGTGAAGAAGTAATGACTACATTCTGGAGTCTCTGGATTATCGTGATTACTGTCGGTACGCTAGTAGGCTGTGCGATTCTCCTGACTTGGTGCGCTAAAGATAAAATGGGCGTCGAGGAAGGGGAAGACATGGGCCACGAGTACGATGGTATTCGCGAGCTAAACAACCCTCTACCAAAGTGGTGGACTTACCTGTTTGTAAGCACATTTGTGTTCGCAGCAGTTTACCTTGCCCTATTCCCAGGTCTAGGTAGCTTCAAGGGCTTTTTAAACTGGCAGAGTTCGGCTCAAACCGTTCGCTCACTAGAAGAGTCAAAAGAAGCCATCGCTGCAGCACAAGAGAACAAGCAACTAAACCAATATGCAAAAGAACTGGATGATGCCGACGCTTACTTCGGCGAAGCATTCCGTAAACTTGCGCACAATGACAGTGGTCTACGCCCAATTCCTGAAATTGCGCAAGATCCTGAAGCATTAAAAGTTGGTCAGCGTTTGTTTTTGCAAAACTGTTCTCAATGCCATGGCTCTGATGCACGTGGTCAGAAAGGCTTCCCTAACCTGACTGATGATGCATGGCTATATGGTGGCGAGCCAGCAGCGATCGTTACAACCATCATGCACGGCCGTATTGGTCAAATGCCAGCATGGAAAGATGCCCTTGGTGAGCAAGGTGTTCAAGAAGTTGTAAGTTACACACTTAGTCTATCTGGTCGTAAAGTAAATGCTCGTGAAGCCGCGGCAGGTAAAGCACGCTTCGTAGTGTGTGCTGCTTGTCATGGTACCGATGGTAAGGGTAACCCTGCAGTCGGTGCGCCTGACCTTACAGACCAAGACTGGTTATTTGGTGACTCTCGTGCAGCTGTAACAGAAACCGTAATGAACGGACGCTCAGGCGTAATGCCTGCGTGGAAAGACATTTTGGGTGAAGATAAAGTTCAGCTCGTTGCCTCATATGTCTGGAGTTTAAGTAACTCAGAGAGTAAGTAACTGAGATATTACGTAACATAGCAATAACAGCCCCTTTCATAGGGGCTGTCTTTCCTTTAAATTTAACGCCTTACATTTTTTCATTTAGCTGTTGAGAACTTTTTTATGGTAAAGCCTTGGTATAAACAATTTTGGCCGTGGTTCCTAATCATCCTTCCTCTTACTGTCGTAGTTTGGACTGTGATTACTGTGGTCGTTTTCTCGAACAACTCTGTTTCTTTAGTCGCCGAGGATTACTATAAAAAAGGCAAAGGCATTAATATCGATATTAGTAAAATGAATGTCGCTCGTGACCTAGGTCTTAACGCTGAGATTTCCTCTGAAAATAACAATGTTGTGATTGTTTTCGCTAAAGGGAAGCTACCTCATTACCCTGCTCTAACGGCCACTTTCACTCATCGTACTCTTCCTGATCGTGACTTCACAAAGCTTGTAACAGCGGATGCATCTGGTAATTACCGACTAAAAGCTGAGGAATCTATTCAAGGGCCATGGTTTGTTGAACTACAACCACACGACAAGCAATGGATGATCCAAGGTAAAGTTGAGTTTCCTGCCTCTTCAACACCGTTAATGAAGTAAGCATATGTGTAAATCCTGTTATCACTGCGGTGAAGATGTATCAGCCAACACGGATTTCAAAGTAGAAATATTGGGTGAAATTCGCGACATGTGTTGTCCGGGCTGCGAAACTGTGGCGCAGACTATTGTCGATAGTGGTCTTGTCTCATATTACCAATACCGCACTGCGCCTGCAGAAAAGGCAGATCTAGTACCAGAGCAACTCCAAGCTTTAATTCATTATGACAATGCGGATGTACAATCTGAATTCGTACGAAATCGCGAAAATGTTTCTGAAGTAACCCTTTCTTTGGAAGGCGTTTCATGTGCCGCTTGTGCGTGGTTAATCGAAAAGCAAGTTTCTAATACGGCCGGGTTGGTATCTATCCGTGTTAATACAACCACCAATCGAGCGTTACTAGCCTGGGATAAAACTCAGGTACGGTTAAGCGAGCTCCTTTCCGTTATTCATAAACTTGGTTACAAAGCTGCACCTTTTGAAGCAGATAAGCAAGAAGCCTCTTACCATCGAATGATGAAGCAATATCTATATCGGCTAGGTATTGCAGGTTTAGCAACCATGCAGGTCATGATGCTCGCCGTTGCACTGTATCTCGAAGTCTTTGGTGATTTAGAGCCAGAGTTTAAAAGTTACTTTCGTTGGGTAAGTTTGATTTTTGCTACTCCTGTTTTGCTTTATTCCGCTCTTCCATTTTACTTAAACGCATGGCGCAGTATCAAAGGCCGAACCCTTGGTATGGATGTCCCGGTTTCTATTGCGTTGATCTTTGCCTATGTTGCAAGTTTAGTTGCAACAGTAACTGAACAAGGCGAAGTCTTCTTTGAATCTATCTCGATGTTTACCTTCTTTTTGTTAGTAGGTCGATTCTTAGAGATGCGCGCTCGTCGCAAAGCTGCTGCAGCGAGTGGTAACCTTCTTAAGTTGATTCCGGCAATTGCTACAACGCTGGACGGTGATCAGATACCCGTGAAGACGCTAAAAGTTGGCGTTCGTATTCGCGTTCTACCTGGTGAACATATCCCCGCTGACGGTAAAGTTATTTCAGGCCGTATTCATATTGATGAATCCATGCTAACGGGTGAGTCAGTGCATGTTGTGAAACGAGAAGGCGATATTGTTTATGCGGGAACGCTAAACGGAGACGAATCATTTGAACTTGAGGTAGTAAGCTCAAAGGCCGATTCAATGATTTCTAACATCGTGCGTTTACAAGATGAAGCTCAACACTCCAAACCTAAAATTGCGGAAATTGCAGACATTGTCGCCCGTTACTTTGTTGGTGTGATTCTTATTATCTCTGCTGGTACTTGGTTTTACTGGCATCAAACAAAACCAGATGATGCGTTTTGGATCATGCTGTCTGTGCTAGTCGCTACGTGTCCATGTGCGCTATCTCTGGCCACACCGACCGCACTCACTTGTGCTACCTCTAGAATGGGTAATTTTGGCATTTTACTTCGTAAAGGCCATGTGTTTGAGACACTATGTAAGATCAACCACTTAGTTGTAGATAAAACAGGCACTCTAACGAAAGGTGATATTGAGATCTGTGAAACAAAGATACTTAGTGATCTCCCACAGAAAGATTGTCTATCACTAGCTGCAGCTTTAGAGGCTCATGCAAACCACCCTATCGCTCGTTCTTTTGCAACTTACACCAATGATGACTTTATCGTGTCTGACGTGCAAAACGTGATTGGTTCAGGGATTGAGGGTATGTGGAATGGCAAAATCGTTAAGATAGGTAGTGCTGCTTTTGTTCAAGGCAAAGAAAGTGGTGAAAGCCAGGCGGTCTATCTGTCGGTTGATGGCAAGCATGTCGCTAGCTTTTACTACCGCGACCCTATCCGAAAAGAAAGCAAAGCCTTTATTCAACGTTTTGCTGACGCTGGAATTAAGACAACCCTGCTAACTGGTGATTCTCTCTCAAACGCCCAACCAGTGGCGAATGAAATTGGTATCGATCACATCGTCGCGTCAGCAAAGCCAGAAGATAAGCTTGCATACCTTAAGAGCTTGGACGAAAACAGTATCACTATGATGGTTGGTGATGGAATCAATGACGCGCCGACTCTCGCCGGAGCTCACCTTTCTGTCGCAATGGGCGGTGGTACAGATGTCGCTAAAGCTTCTGCAGATATGACGTTACTTGGGGATAATCTCGAAAAGCTACTAGAAGCACGTTTGCTTGCACTGCGTACAAGAAAGATTATTCGAGAAAACTTGGCTTGGTCTTTGGGTTACAACCTGTTAATTTTGCCTTTGGCGGTCGCAGGTTTAGTGGCTCCCTACATTGCAGTAGTTGGCATGTCTGCAAGCTCAATTATCGTTGTATCTAACTCTTTGCGCCTGCTCAAAGAGAAATAAGTAGAGAAAGCAAACATGGAAAGTCTTTATATATTGATTCCCATCGCTATCGTTCTCGTTTGTGTTGCTGTCGCCGTTTTTCTTTGGGCGGTAAGAAGCGATCAGTTTGAAGATCTTGAACGGCAAGGGCACAACATTCTTCTCGACGAAGAAGACCAATCTAATAGTGATAAAAAGTAGCGACTTTTATGACTCCTGATTTTATCGGTGCGTTGATGATCGGCTTAGTAGGAGCCGGTCATTGTATGGGTATGTGTGGTGGTATCGCGTCTCTACTTACCATGGGCTCTTCTGCTAAAAATAAAACTACCCCTCTTATCCCTCTCTTCTACAACCTCGGACGATTGATCAGTTATACCTTAATAGGTGCATTAGTGGGTGGTGCTATATCAGGTTTATCTGAGCTTAGTGGGTTAACGCACTCTCTTGCTTGGTTAAGGCTGATTGCTGCGTTATTCATGATCCTGGTCGCGCTGTATATTGCTAAATGGTGGCAAGGCTTACTTTTAATAGAAAAGCTAGGGCAGTATATCTGGCGCTTTATCTCGCCGGCAGGGAAGAATCTGTTGCCACTAAAGCATCCTCTTCACGCGTTGCCATTTGGCTTTATTTGGGGTTGGTTACCATGTGGCTTAGTTTATTCAGCGCTTACTTGGTCGGCGGTTTCTGGTAGTGCGATGAACGGCGGCCTAATTATGCTTGCGTTTGGGCTCGGAACGCTACCTGCAATGCTTATTATTGGATACGGTGCCAATCATTTTCAGAAATTACAAAAATCATTAATATTTAGAAATATTTCAGCATTAATCCTTATTGGCTATGGTACGTATACCGCTGTAGGAGCCTTAGCGTTACTCGGTTTCATATAACGTTAAACTCTATTGAGGTGACATTTTTGCTACCCTTTAGGATTAAGCGATGCTAAAATATTGATGTATATCAAATAGTGAAAGGTTGTTATGATTTCTGAAAAACCTGCAACAAAGCGTATCCAATCAGGCGGTTGCGCCATTCATTGCCAAGATTGTAGCATTAGTCAACTGTGTATCCCGTTCACTCTAAATGAGGCAGAACTTGATCAGCTTGACCAAATCATCGAACGTAAGAAGCCTATTCAAAAAGGACAAGAGCTTTTTAAGGCCGGTGATGAGCTAAAATCGCTATACGCTATCCGCTCTGGTACCATCAAGAGCTATACGATCACAGAGCAAGGTGATGAGCAAATCACAGCGTTTCACTTAGCTGGAGACTTAGTCGGTTTCGATGCTATCACTGGTGACTCCCACCCTAGCTTTGCTCAAGCACTCGAAACGTCGATGGTATGTGAAATCCCATACGAAATTTTAGACGATCTATCGGGTAAGATGCCTAAGCTTCGCCAGCAAATCATGCGTTTGATGAGTAACGAAATTAAAGGTGATCAGGAAATGATTTTGCTTCTTTCTAAAAAGAATGCAGAAGAGCGACTAGCTGCTTTCCTTTACAACCTATCAACGCGTTTTTCTCAGCGTGGCTTCAGCCCTAGAGAGTTTCGTTTAACTATGACTCGTGGTGATATTGGCAACTACCTTGGTCTTACAGTCGAAACGATCAGTCGTTTGTTAGGTCGTTTCCAGAAATCAGAGATCCTAAGCGTAAAAGGTAAATATATCACTATCTTAGACCACGATGCATTGATGGAACTTGCTGGTGTAACTAAAGAATAATACACCCTAATTATTGATGTAGCTCGAAAATGAGCTACATCATATTTCTCATAAATTCCTTTCGAAAGTCCTCAAAAAGTTCTCCAAACTAAGCTACAGTAAAAATGTACGGTGAGTACTCCAAAATACTGATTTAATTTACATTCAGTATCTGGTTTTGCAATAGAAGTGGGCTTAGTTATGAGTATATACAGTAAGATCCTTGTTGTAGCTGACATCAATAATGATGAGCAGCCCGCACTTGCAAGAGCTGTTCAATTAGCTCAGAAAAGTGTATCTAGAAGCCGAATCACTTTCTTTTTATCCATTTACGATTTCTCGTATGACATGACGTCAATGCTGTCAGTGGATGAAAGAGATGCTATGCGTCGAGGTGTCATTCATCAGCGTGAGCAGTGGATGCGTAAAATTGCTCAACCATACCTAAACGATGGCTTCGACTTTGATGTTTGTGTTGTCTGGCACAACCGCCCTTATGAGGCGATTATTGCTGAAGTCTACGCAGGCAATCATGACCTAGTCATCAAAGGCACACGTAAGCATGATGTTTTAGAGTCTGTCATTTTCACACCGACAGATTGGCACTTGTTGCGAAAATGCCCTATTCCAGTGCTTCTTATTAAGAATGCTGCTTGGCCGGAACAAGCAAGTATCCTTGCCTCAGTACATGTGGGCTCAGAAAACCCGACTCATATTGATCTCAACGATACGATGGTCGAGCGATTAAAAGAAATCACCACTCGGCTTGAGGCCAAGCCATATCTTGTTAACGCCTACCCCGTTACACCGGCGAACATTACGATTGAACTTCCTGAATTTGACCCAACGACTTATACCGATGCGGTGCGAGGTCATCATTTAACGGCTATGAAAGCACTACGCCAAAAACATGGTCTTGATGAAGAACAAACGATAGTTGAGCAAGGTTTACCTGAAGATGTCATTCCGGCAGCTGCAGAGCGCTTAAATGCTGCAATGGTTATTTTAGGTACTACAGGGCGAACTGGGCTTTCTGCTGTCTTTATTGGTAATACAGCGGAGCACGTAATTGATAAAATAAATTGCGATGTGTTGGCTCTAAAACCAAAAGGTTACATTAGTCCTCTCGATCCAAATACAGCAACCTAATCTCTCCTTAGTATTGCTATGTATTGAGCGCGCTAATAAATCCCCCGAATACAGGGGGATTTTTGTTTGGGAACAGTTAAAGCGTTGGGTACAAAAAAGGAGGTCTAATTGACCTCCTTTTTTACGAGTTAGATGTTCGTAACATCGATGAACATCGATTCATCAATATTCGTCGAAGAAACGACAGCCTCATTAAATTCATACTCTTCGCGGTTACCTTCACGTTCTAGCGGTAAGTTAACAAAGTCGAACAATTCGCGGTCTGCTAGTTGGCTTGGGCTTACGTTTTGAATTGATTTAAAAATTGCTTCCACACGCCCTGGCGTCTTCTTATCCCATTCAATCAACATTGCTTTTATAGATTGACGCTGAAGGTTCTCTTGAGAGCCACAAAGGTTACACGGAATTATTGGGAAATCCTTGTGCTCAGCGTATTTGATCAAATCTTTTTCACGACAGTAAGTCAATGGACGAATGACCACGTTACGGCCATCATCAGAGCGTAGCTTTGGTGGCATCGCTTTAAGGCGAGAGCCGTGGAACATGTTCAAGAACATTGTTTCGACGATGTCATCCATGTGATGACCTAGCGCAAGCTTAGTTGCACCAATTTTCTCTGCAAATGAATACAGCGTACCACGTCGCAGGCGTGAACACAGACCACAAGTGGTTTTGCCTTCTGGTACCTTCTCTTTTACGACGGAATACGTGTCCTTATCGACGATATAGTAAGGGATATTCAGTGTTTCGAAATACTCTGGCAGAATGTGCTCAGGGAAGCCCGGTTGTTTTTGGTCTAGGTTTACCGCAACCACTTCAAATTTGATCGGTGCGGCTTTTTGAAGATTCAGCAGGATATCAAGCATCGCGAATGAATCTTTACCACCGCTAATACATGCCATTACAACATCGCCTTCTTCGATCATGTTGTAATCAGTAATGGCATTTCCAACATGTCTTCTTAGGCGTTTCTGAAGCTTGTTGAATTCTAGGGTTTCTTTTCTTGTATCTATTTGGTTCATTGCGGGCTCTCACATCGCCGATAAATCGACTAGGACTTCCTAACATGGGTTTCTTTGGGGCGTGGATTATACGAGCTTTTTACGCAGGATTAAATGTTTGTCTTATTGAGTCTTTAAGAAAAGAGTGTGAAAGATACTTTAGTTACGGTCAAAATTAAAAAAGAGCTGCGATTGCAGCCCTTTCTAAACGTTCAGTGTTCATTTCTTTGCGTTAGGTAGATAAGGTAACACTCGCATCGTCGGTTCTGGTAGTGACATTGTGCCACCTTGCCCTATTTCACTTAGTGCGACTTGTATCTTGCCATTGACAATTGGCTTTTCGGTTCCGTTTGAGAAAATCACTTTATCATTCAGTTGATTTGCAAACTCCATCGTCACACCTTGAACCTCCGGTGTAAACCAACCCGCAAACATACCGCCTAAATCTTCCAGCATCGTCTGCATTTGAGGTAGAAGAGGCTTAAGTTGGTCGTAAGAAACGTTACCCTGTAATGGTTCTTTGGTCATCACGACAAGTGAGTAATCGCAACGTGTATCTTTTGGGGTATCGACAAAAACCAACGGATTTGCTGACTTTAAGTTTTTATCAACTGGTAAAGGCAACTCTTGTGAAGCAGGGATAACAAACTCTTCATAGTGCTCTTCTTTTTCCATCCAAGCTTTTTCTATCGTACAAATTTGCTTAGTTTTTGCGTCCACAAAAAAGACACCAACTTTCACATCGTCATGCCCTTCTTTATTGTTGTTTTTTAGTTGAGTGTATAACTTTGAGTACGTGAACATGTACTCTTGAGCTTGGGTTATCGGCGATACAAGAATTAGCGCCGCACTTCCCAATAGACTTAGGCTTAACTTTTTCATTTTATCCGTTATTTTATTGCGTCCAGTAGGCGTTGTTATGACGAATCATAGCGCGAAGATCGTGTACATAGGCGATGCCACGTTCAGAATAGGCTAGCAACCCATGCGTTAACTCTGACGCGGTTGCAACCGTTAACAAGCCCTTGTTCTTTTCAGCCAGAGATGTTCTGATTTCACGCAGGTCTGCATACGCTGGGTTTCGATTAACATTCATAAAGTAGCCATGAACAGACTGTTGTACAGAATCGAATTTTTCAACTTCATGAACTTTGTTAGCGCCACGTTGCGCTGGAACAATTCCACAGCCCTTTTTATAACACCATTGGCCGAACAAGTTGTTTGCTTGAGTAGCAAAACGAGAAGTGCCCCACGCAGATTCATTTGCCGCTTGAGTTAGAACCAAGGCTTCAGGTAAGACGTTCACTCGCACAAGCATCTCGTCTAGCCATGCTTGATCAATCTTATCGTTACTCAAGGGCAACGAATACAGAGATGATAACCGCTGAGCATACTCTTGTTGTTCTTGCGTCACTTGTCCCACCTTTAAAGAGGTAAGAAAGGCCCGCTCATGACGAATTCGTTGATTCTCAAGAGCAATTTTAGGCCTTAAAAAATCAAAAAAAGCAGCTTTTTTCTCTTTCGTATCTTTTATTGAATTGAAGTCTGGGATATCACCGATGTATGGCAAGTGTGATAAATCGACATGCTTAATCTTGCCAGAGAGTACGTCAGGATTTTCCACATATTTAAACTGTTTCTCGTAGTGTAAATATGGGCCTGTAGAAATAAAAGTGGCGGCTATACAGGTTGCCGCCACTCGTAAACTTATTGATTTCAAAGAATTAGGCATCAAACACCTGTGAGTTACCATCGTGATCATTATCGTTTTTCTGTGTTGTAACGATCTTAAGCTTAATTCCAAACATTTCGCGGTAGAGTATGCCTTTCAAATGGAAGAAGAATGGCAGCACAAAAATCAAGCCAATACCGTAGAACATTGCTGCAATAATAAACATTAACATCACGCCTAAGTAAAGCCCCGCGACCACAAAAATCTTCTTGTTGATTGCGCGAAGTGATAACAGCAACGCTTGCATTGGTGGCACCCTTTTCTCACAAATCAACAAAATAGAGTGACTAAATGCCAAGGAAAGATACAGCGACAGTAAAGGAAAAATCATACCAACCACACCTTGTAGCATTAAGCTCATGAGCGTTGCTAGAATAACAGGAATGGTGAACTGCAACCCCTTTCCAACATGGCGCAACTTAGTCTTTAGGCCAGCGATATGGCTCATAGCCATCAAGCTGATCCCCGCATAAATTGGTGCGCTAATCACCTCATAACTGAAATTCGCGACATAAATAGAAGACACAATATCGTTTGTGAACGACTCTGGGTTCTCAAATGCATCAAGAATAACGCTCAAATCGCCCAACTGCAGTTTTAATGCAATATAGAAAATACCTAACTGGACAAAAAGCAATACAATAATGGCAGGAGAAAATGATAAAAAGTGCTGGATGGTTGCTCGCCAAGCTTCGTTAAAAACCGCGCCAGCTTTAAGCTCGTAGTTGCCAGACAAAGCTCGCTCTACACTCCCCCCAAGATTGAAATCTTTCTCAAAATCGTCGTTCATAGTTTATCCAAGACTAACTTGTAAAATTTTGGCTGGAATTCCAGTCAATTAATGTAATCGTCATTATAAAGAAATCTTTCCACATCTAACATCACAACTCACCTACAATCCTTGCAATCTCAACTGTATGGTTGATAATTAACCACTTTCAAGGTCATGAAATTGAAACAATTGTTGAACAAAGTTTAGTGCTATCAAACTGTGTCTAGATGCCAATTAATCTCATAAAAACAGTATGGTAAGGAATGATGGCTTTTTCCTGCAAAATTATTTCTGTTTCAAGATAAGAAAATGCTTTAATTTCACACTTTTGGTGATTATGATGCGCGCCTCAAAAGTGAATGGTTAGTGTCACATCAGCTGGGATAATCCCGGCTTGAACGTGGGGGAAATACAGACGTTGAACGCAAAACCGCAAGCAGGAAAGCCAGTTATTCGTTTATCTGGTATTAGTAAAAGTTTCGATGGTAAGGAAATCATCGGTAATTTAAATCTGGATGTTAATCATGGTGAATTTCTGACGATTCTCGGGCCTTCTGGTTGTGGTAAGACAACAGTTTTACGCATGATTGCAGGTTTTGAAACGGCAGATAACGGTCAAATTATTTTGGATGACCAGGATGTAACACAGGTTCCTGCAGAGCAAAGGCACGTCAACACGGTATTTCAAAGTTACGCATTGTTTCCACACATGACCGTATATGAGAATGTCGCTTTTGGCCTTCGTATGCAGAAAACGCCTACTGCGGACATTGAACCACGAGTAATGGAAGCGCTACGCATGGTGCGCCTAGAAAAAATGGCACAGCGTAAGCCTCATCAGCTTTCTGGTGGTCAGCAACAACGTATCGCCATTGCGCGTGCGGTTGTTAACAAACCAAAAGTACTGCTGCTAGATGAATCTCTATCGGCACTTGATTACAAACTGCGTAAGCAAATGCAAATCGAGCTTAAACAGCTTCAGCGTCAACTTGGTATTACCTTTATCTTCGTTACGCACGATCAGGAAGAAGCCCTATCGATGTCTGACCGCATTATTGTAATGCGCGATGGTGTTATCGAGCAGGATGGTTCTCCACGTGAGATTTACGAAGAGCCGAAGAACCTATTTGTTGCTCGCTTTATCGGTGAGATCAACGTATTCAACGCAACCATGCTAGAGCGTATCGACGAGAAACGTATCCGTGCAGAAATCGAAGGTGTCGAGTCTGTTGTTTACTACGATCAGGAAGCGCAAGCAGGTGAAAAACTGCAAGTACTACTTCGCCCAGAAGACTTACGTATCGAAGAGATCAAAGAGTCTGAAGAAAAAGGCATCGTAGGTCACGTAACAGAGCGTACCTATAAAGGTATGACGCTTGATTCAGTTATCCAATTGGATTCGGGCATGCGTGTAATGGTTAGCGAATTCTTTAACGAAGATGATCCTGATGTGGACCACTCACTTGGCCAGAAAGTCGCTATCACTTGGGTTGAGAGCTGGGAGGTAGTCCTCAATGATAAGCAAGAAGATTAATCTTCAAAACGCGATCATTACCTTAATCGTCGGTTGGCTAACACTTTTCGTGTTGGTACCAAATGTGATGATTATCGGTACGAGTTTCTTAACGCGTGATGAAGCAAACTTAATCGAAATGACATTTACTTTCGACAACTACTTACGTCTACTCGACACCTTGTATGCGAAAGTGCTGATGCACTCGTTCTACATGGCGATTGTGGCGACGTTGTTGTGTTTAGTAATTGGTTACCCATTTGCTTACATCATAGCGAAAATGCCAGAGAAATGGCGCCCATTCATGTTGTTCTTAGTTATCGTACCTTTTTGGACAAACTCTCTTATCCGTACTTACGGCCTGAAGATTGTTCTGGGTACACAAGGTATTTTGAACAAATCATTAATGGCGATGGAAATCATCGATAAGCCATTACGTATTATGTACACCGAAACAGCAGTAATGATTGGTCTTGTGTACATCCTGCTTCCATTTATGATTCTGCCGCTTTACTCGGCAATCGAGAAGTTGGACAACACTTATATCGAGGCGGCGAAAGATCTTGGTGCGAACAAGTTCCAAACCATTACGAAAGTGATTCTACCTCTTACAATGCCTGGCATTATCGGTGGTTGTTTGTTGGTTCTGCTACCAGCACTAGGTATGTTCTACATCTCTGACCTTCTTGGTGGTGCGAAGAACCTACTGATTGGTAACGTTATTAAGAGCCAAGTATTGAACGCTCGTGACTGGCCATTTGGTGCTGCGACCAGTATCGCCCTCACCTTCGCAATGGCTGTGATGCTTTACGCTTACTACAGAGCAGGCAAACTATTGAATAAGAAAGTGGAGCTAGACTAATGGGACGCACAGTTAGATTTAGCTTTATGGCGCTGGTGTATGCATTTTTGTATCTGCCAATCATCGTCTTAATTGTTAACTCATTTAATGCCAACAAATTTGGTATGAAATGGGGTGGTTTCACCACGAAATGGTACGAAACCTTAGTAAATAACGACAGCCTAATGCAAGCTGCATGGCATTCATTGAACGTAGCGGTATTCTCAGCGACAGCAGCAACCATCATTGGTAGCTTAACGGCCGTTGCCCTATTCCGTTACTCGTTCAAAGGTAAAGGTGCGGTAAACGGCATGCTGTTTGTCGTGATGATGTCTCCCGATATTGTAATGGCGATTTCATTACTTGCTCTGTTCCTAGTATTAGGCGCACAGCTTGGCTTCTTTACACTATTGATTGCTCACATCACCTTTTGTCTACCATTCGTTGTGGTAACTGTATACAGCCGCTTAAATGGCTTTGATGTGAAAATGTTGGAAGCAGCAAAAGACCTTGGTGCAAGCGAGTGGGTTATCTTGAAACAGATCATCCTTCCTCTCGCTAAACCAGCGGTTGCCGCAGGTTGGCTATTGAGCTTTACCTTGTCTTTGGACGATGTGATCATCAGCTCGTTTGTAACGGGTCCAACATACGAAATCTTGCCATTGAAGATTTACTCAATGGTTAAGGTGGGCATTTCACCGGAAGTTAACGCCCTAGCAACGGTGATGTTGATTGTTTCTTTGGTCTTGGTAGTAATTTCTCAGTTGCTAGCAAGAGAAAAAGTGAAGTAGAATCCGCACCTGTTAACATCACGAAACAGAATGGTTACATGCCATTCTGTTTTTCTATCTATCGTCCAAAATTGGACAACGTTTGGTTTGGAGCTAACGTCAATGAAAAAATGGGCTACTCTATTAGCTGGTAGTGCATGTGCGCTTTCTCTGTTCTCTGGTACAGCGACAGCGGATGATAAAGAACTAGTATTTATGAACTGGGGTCCTTACATCAACAGTAATATCCTAGAGCAATTTACTAAAGAAACTGGCATCAAAGTGATCTACTCGACTTACGAGTCGAACGAAACTTTGTATGCAAAGCTAAAAACTCATAACCAAGGTTATGACCTAGTAGTACCTTCAACGTACTTCGTGGCGAAGATGCGTGACGAAGGCATGCTACAAAAGATCGATAAGACTAAGCTGAAAAACTTCGGCAACCTAGATAAAAACTACCTAGACAAGCCTTACGATCCAAGTAACGACTACTCTATCCCACACGTTGTTGCGATTACAGGCCTAGCGGTTAACGCAGATATGTACGATCCAAACGACTTCCAAAGCTGGGCTGACCTATGGAAGCCTGAGCTTGAAGGTCAAGTAATGTTGATGGACGACACTCGTGAAGTGTTCCATATCGCTCTGCGTAAACTTGGCTACTCAGGTAACTCAAAAGACCCTAAGCAAATCGATGAAGCGTACGCTGAGCTACAAAAGTTGATGCCTAACGTTTTAGTTTTCAACTCTGACAACCCTGGCGCACCTTACATGTCTGGTGAAGTGGGCGTTGGTATGCTTTGGAACGGTAGCGCCGCAGCGGCACAAAGTGAAGGCCTGAACCTTAAACTCGTTTTTCCTAAAGAAGGCGGTATCGGCTGGGTTGATAACTTCGCTATCTCTTCCGGTGCGAAGAACGTAGAAGCCGCTCACAAGATGATTGACTTCCTACTGCGCCCAGAAATCGCAGAGCAAATCTCTCGTGATACTGGCTACCTAACGGCGGTGGAAGAATCGAATGCTAAGTTTAAAGACGTTGCCCCACTGTTCCCTTCTCAAGAAGACCTTGACCGTGTTGAATGGCAAGATGCGGTTGGTGATCTAACCGTTAAGTACGAAGATTATTTCCTCAAGCTGAAAGCGGGACAATAATCTAGCTTGTGTAACAAGTCATCAACCATAGGAAAATAGGCAGCAATACGCTGCCTATTTTTGTCTTAGGCTGATATAATCGCGCGTTGCTAGGTTTATTTGTCTTGGTATCATAGATTTATCGTCTCATAACAAGGAGACAACGATATTCAAGCTAAATGAACATATTTGTGCTTACTGCGATTTGGCTCAACTCGATAACTCCAGCTAGTATTGACTTGTCCAATCGCGAAACAAAACGGAAAACAAATGAAAAGTAAATTCTACGCAAGCGCTCTATGTGCAGCGACGCTCATCGCTACCCCTGCAATGGCTGCTGATCAAGAACTGTATTTCTACAACTGGTCGGAATACATTCCAAACGAAGTTCTTGAAGACTTTACAAAAGAAACCGGAATCAAAGTTATTTACTCTACATACGAATCTAACGAGAGTATGTACGCAAAACTAAAAACTCAAGGTTCTGGTTACGACTTGGTAGTACCGTCTACCTATTTCGTCTCTAAAATGCGTAAAGAAGGCATGCTACAACAGATCGACAAAGAGAAATTATCTCATTTTGCCGATCTTGATACTAACTTCCTAAACAAACCGTTCGATCCGAACAACAACTACTCTATCCCATACATTTGGGGTGCGACCGGTATTGGTATCAATGCTGACATGCTAGACAAGTCATCGGTTTCTAAATGGGATGATTTCTGGGATAGCAAGTGGGAAGGTCAACTAATGCTGATGGATGATTCTCGCGAAGTATTCCACATTGCATTGACTAAGCTTGGTTACTCACCAAACACGACTAACCCAGAAGAAATCAAAGCCGCTTACGAAGAACTGAAAAAGCTAATGCCAAACGTATTAGTATTTAACTCAGATTTTCCTGCAAACCCTTACCTTGCGGGTGAAGTTTCACTAGGCATGCTTTGGAACGGTTCTGCATACATGGCTCGTCAAGAAGGCGCGAACATCGACATCATCTGGCCAGAAAAAGGCACTATCTTCTGGATGGACAGCCTAGCAATTCCAGCTGGTGCGAAGAACGTTGATGCGGCTCATAAGATGATTGACTTCTTACTGCGCCCTGAGAACGCAGCTAAGATTGCACTTGAGATTGGTTATCCTACGCCAGTTAAAACGGCACACGATCTGCTACCGAAAGAATTTGCTAATGATCCAAGCATCTTCCCACCACAAGAAGTGATGGACAGCGGTACTTGGCAAGATGAAGTTGGCGAAGCGAGCGTAATGTACGATGAGTACTTCCAAAAGCTAAAAGTGAACAACTAATTCGTTAGTTTTAAAGATATGAAAAAGCGGCTGATGAGCCGCTTTTTTGTTCTTAATGACAAGACAAAAAATCTTCCTGTTGAAGTTATTACGCTCTTTCTTTTCCTTCTAGAGCCAGTATCTCGTCAACTAATTTTGGAACCTCAACGCTTGCTTTTCCGTAGCGTTTTTCCTCAAATTCACTTTCTACCGCACTAGGTTCTAGGTTAATTTCAATGGTATGTGCGCCGTGCATTTTTGCATCATGAACAAAACCTGCTGCGGGATACACAACGCCAGAAGTCCCAATAGAAATAAACAAATCTGCTTCTTCTAATGACGCGTAGATATCACCCATTCGCAGTGGCATTTCACCAAACCAAACAATATGTGGTCGCATTTGTGAAGGGATCTGACAACAGTGACAAAGTTCGCCTGTCTTAATGTCCTCATTGTGCTCTACTACTTGGTTAGATTCACTACAGCGCGCCTTGAGCAACTCACCATGCATGTGAATCACATTCTGACTGCCACCTCTTTCGTGAAGGTTGTCTATATTTTGAGTGATGACCGTCACTTTACCTTCTAACTCAGCCTCTAGCCGACCTAATGCTTCATGCGCTGCATTAGGCTTTATCGCATTATCTTGAAGTTTCTTGCGGCGTTGGTTGTAAAAGTCTTGAACAAGGTCCGGATCGCGAGCAAACCCTTCAGGCGTTGCTACATCTTCGATACGGTGATTCTCCCATAGGCCATCTTGCGCACGAAATGTTTGAATACCAGATTCGGCCGAGATACCTGCACCAGTAAGTACTACAATATTTCTATAAGGGAAATTCATAACTCATCCTTGCTGTTTTTTCATTAGCTTAACACTGAAAGAATAGCAACAGTAGTAATATGGATTAGACCATAGTCGTAATGGTCACTATTAGAATTACAATTTAAGAGGAACAGCAATGAGACAAGTATCTCTAACGTTTACATTGCTTCTGACTTTGGCAGGCTGTCAACTTACCAATGTTGAAGGCGAAGTCGATGATGTAAAGGTAAGAGTCAGCACCAATGATGATGACCATCGAGGTAATGGTAATTTCTGTCCTCCGGGCCAAGCCAAGAAAGACAATTGCTAAAAGAGCGGCTTTATGCCGCTCCCATATTGGCCTCAATCCTCGTTGGTCGAAGATATTTTATGAATGGCTAGGTCAGCGCCATTGAATTCGTCTTCTTCTGAAAGCCTTAGTCCCATACTGGTATTAATCGCGCCGTAGACTGCAAGTGCCCCAAGCACAGCGATGGAAATGCCCAAAAGCGTTCCTAGAAGCTGAACGATAATGCTCACGCCCCCTAGCCCACCCAACGAGATTTGGCCAAAGATCCCCGCAGCAATACCACCCCAAGCGCCACATACACCGTGTAAAGGCCAGACACCTAGCACATCATCAATCCTGGTTTTGTTTTGTAGGTGGGTAAAAAGATAAACAAATAGCACGCCAGCAATCGCACCTGTCACTAAAGCACCGATAGGATGCATTAAGTCTGAGCCCGCACATACAGCAACCAAGCCAGCTAGTGGCCCGTTATGAATAAAGCCAGGGTCATTTTTACCAGCCAACAGTGACGCGACAATGCCTCCGACCATTGCCATCAATGAGTTCATAGCCACCAAGCCACTTATGCCTGACACAGTTTGAGCTGACATGACGTTGAAGCCAAACCACCCCACACATAAGATCCAAGCTCCCAAAGCCAAAAACGGAATATTCGAAGGTGCAAAGTTGGTATGCTTTCCTGCTCGAACTCTGCCTTTTCTCATGCCCAAAAACACAACGGCAACCAGCGCTATCCAGCCGCCAACACCATGTACAACGACTGAACCTGCAAAATCGTGGAAGCCATAACCAAAGGTATTTTCAAACCAAGATTGAACGCCAAAGTTTCCGTTCCAGATCATTCCTTCAAATAGTGGGTATACAATACCGACAGTGAAAAATGTTGCGATTAGAATCGGATAAAAACGAGCTCGCTCTGCGATACCACCTGAAACAATAGCGGGAATCGCTGCAGCGAAGGTCAGCAAGAAAAAGAACTTCACTAACTCGTAACCATTGCCTTGAGATAATGTCTCAGCATCAGCGAAGAAGGTGCCGCCATAAGCGACCCAGTATCCAATGAAAAAATACGCGATGGCGGATATACCGAAATCGGCCAAGATTTTAACTAAAGCATTAACTTGGTTCTTTTGGCGCACGGTTCCTACTTCAAGAAAAGCAAAACCAGCATGCATCAAAAAAACCATGATTGCGCCAAGTAGTAAGAAAAGTGTGTCGGAACTTTGCGTGAGAGTTTGTACAGCGCCGTGTACCTGATTGGCAGTTACACTCATTATGATTGTCTCCGTTGATCTGTAGCGCACTTATCCTGTGCATCAAAGTTAGGCTCATCACCAATTTGGTGAACTTAATTTATAGAGCGTCTAACAGAGCAATTCTCATTCCATAATTTACATTTCTAACACTTACGCTTTAATTTATTGTTTTGTATGAACTTTAATAAAATTACGTATTCTTGAAATGGTGTTTAACATGCTAATAAATGCACCAATATGGTTTTAGTGCACCAACACAATGCGCACTATATGGTTCAACAAACAGCAAACTCTCTACCATAAACGTAAAAGCCACCCCATGAGAGGTGGCTCATATACGGAATTGCTAACTAAAGGGGTTTATCGAGTGATCTTCCCTGCTTTTACATCTTCTAACCAACGTCCTTCGACAAGATAGGGAGGAAGCCAACCAGTTTCAACAGATAGACGGTTGCCTTTGTCGTACCACATGCAAGCCATGCCAAGCAGAGGGAAGTTGATAAAAGTTCTGATGCCTATCCTATCTGGTCCTAATTCTCTAAGATGATATTTCTCTTGGAACTGTAGGTTTTTAACGAGCGCTTCCTCAAAATCATAACCAATATTAGTAGTGAGCGCTGCGAAGGTTTCTAGGATCCCCATCGCAATTTCCAACGCCCAGTTATCTCCTTGAGCTACCGCCGCGTCCATTGCTGAAACCAGCTTATCAGGATAATCTGATGTGCGATTGTGGAACGACTGAATGACGTCTACTAGCATATAAGACAGCTCACCCGCTTTGGTAGAGCTCTGTCTCATCAAAGAAATAGGAAAGTTTGCCAACACATCCATGCTAGCTTTGTCACGGACGATGACAGAGGTAAAATAGGCATCTAACCACATTGAAGGACAAATGAAGCCTGTTTTTAAAATACCTTCGCCTTTCCATGTTACTTCAGGATAGCCGAGGATCTTTATGGTTAATTCATCACTGGGATGTATTGCAAGGCTATGATAACAAGCATTCATCAACGAAGTTTCGTAAAGGCGTAATGTACAAATTTTTTCGTCTTCAGATGAAGCTTGATACCACGTAAACCAGCGCACTTGCTCGAATGCATAATCTCCAAAGCTAATCAAGTTCTCTCGCCTAATTTTGAGCCCTTCTTTTCTTTTATCTAAGATTCGATTGATATAATCTTTCTCAGAAGCAATGCTATTATCATCTAACTTGGGCCTTGCTGTACGCTCTATAATTTTGATTGGCTTTTTACCTTGCATTGTTGAACTAACCCTTCTTAATCAATTTTAAACTCAGCTATTCCTACTTTTATATCTGATGCATCACCTGTTTCCGGAATACTCGCCTTGGTGTGAATATACCGTATCGGAATACCGAATGAAGATGCATCTCTGATTTTTTTCGCAGCTATTTTTTCTGTCGTTTCATCTTCGTTTTCAGACATTAGCTTAGTGATTTCTTCAGCATATTTACTAGTCCCTTGCTGATACGCTTCGTTTCCAATTTTTCTACTACCCAAAGGACTGCTCCCCCCTTTGGCCTCAACAATGATAATTTCACCTGGTGGTGGCTCTTCCACCTCGTAAACCATATCAAAGTCGCCCGGCTTCGAAATTGAGGCTCCAATATCTTTGGGATGAAGCAGCTTAGCATTAGGACGTTTACTCCGGACAAAGTCATCCGCGGCCAACTCACCTATTTTTGCAGACTGTTGGTTAATATTACCAATTTGAGCGTTATATCCCTCTTCGCCAGATCGAGCGTCCATTGCCTCTTGACGCTCTTTCAAGCATTCATCAATTTTTGCTTTGTTTCTTTCTGTTAGCTCATAATCACTCGTATTGAGTTCAGAGTTTTCTTTATACTCTGCTTTATTTAGCACAAGATCTTCAGTAAAGATCGTGCAACCTTCTTCCCCGCCAACTTTCTCTGAGTCAAAAACATGCGCATTGACAAACTCCTCAATCCCAACAACATACTGCACTTCGTGTCGGCTGCCATCTGAATGATTGATATGACGATAAAAAGTAATCTCGTTTCTTTCGCAATCAATATGGTCTAAATCGTATTCATATCGAATATGATTTTTACCTTTGGGTTTTCGGATTTTGACTTGCGAGCGAACGCCATCTTCTCCGACGGATGACTCTTTTGCTGCCTCTAAAATCTGATCGCAAACCTCTTGGGGGACATCGCTTTGCGCCTGATACTCTGCCAACATTTGACCCAAGCGTTTTAGCCCTTCTTCACATAGGAAACCTGTTGGGTCAATCCATTGAATTGGGTTGACTGCATATTGGTAATGATTAATACCACCAGCAATAGATATCGGATCTTGTTGGATAAAGCGTCCTAGCTTAGGATCGTAATACCGAGCGAGGTTGTAATGTAAGTTGGTTTCTTGATCGAAGTACTGTCCTTGAAAACGCAGTGGATTTGCTACATTTTCAATATGTACATGAGCAAAGCCGTTAGCATCGTAGCTGGCACTCCATACAACATTCCCTTCGCAATCGATTAGTCGCTCTGGTTTACCAACTTGATCGCACTGGTACCAATAAATAACGTCATTTTCTAGCAGTGCCACTGGCG
This sequence comes from Vibrio sp. 1727, assembly GCF_033344415.1. Lineage (NCBI taxonomy): Bacteria > Pseudomonadati > Pseudomonadota > Gammaproteobacteria > Vibrionales > Vibrionaceae > Vibrio > Vibrio sp. 1727. Next base: position 92,685 of record NZ_JAWPOT010000007.1, on the reverse strand, counting down.
TGTAAGTTTCGGGTTGATATAGGTACCAACGGAAAGCACCTGAAGAGCGTTCACCAATTAAACGTTCACCTTCCCACAGGAACTCCTTAACGCCTTTTTGTGTAATTTTTTTCGTTCTGCGCCCTAATGCATCATATTCATATTGACTGATACCATCGTCGGTGTGAACTTCAATGAGCTGATTTAACGCATCAAATACGCGAGTCTGAAGGTGTCCTTGCCCCTCACGTTTTGTCTGGTTTCCTTGCGCGTCATATTTGAACCGTACATCATCGTGTACTTCAATACGATCAGCGAATACCTCTGAAGTTGGCAAAGTAGGATTGCCAAAACTATCGTATTCAAATTTAGTCACATCTCCGGAAGCATTGACTCGTTTAAGTTGCCCTAAGGTATCGTACTGATAGTGCGTTGCTCCTGCCGTATTATCAATGATTGATGAAATACGGTTTTGTGCGTTGTAAACGTACTTTTTCTCTCTATCTGGCCAATGCTGTTCAACCAAACGACCAACACCATCATAAATGATGCGCTCATTAAAATATGCCGTTTCAATTTGGGAAACTCGTCCCATTTCATCGTAATGAAATTTGATTTGAGGTAAATCTAGGTTTCCAAACCGAATCGCTGAAAAACGCCCATATCGATCGTAAGAGAAGTTCAGTTCCGTATTATCTGGCAGTACCTGAGATACGCGTTGGCCAACTCTGTTAAACTCCTGCGCTATCTCAAACTGGCCTTGAATGCGCTTTGTTAAATGCCCAAATGAAGAGTATTGGTATTGCAATGTTTGATGGCGATTGGATGCTAAAGTAAGTCGCCCACCAAGCGTATAATTGAAGTGGTTCTCTACAATACTGCTACCATTTCCTGCTTTGACGTGCATGAGATAACCCGCAGCGTCATAGCGATACAGCACCGTTCTATCGGCGACTTGCTTACGATGGAGCCGCCCCATATGATCATAATCAAATTGGCTTTGTAGATTATCAAACCCAATAGTTCCTGATAGCTGGCCTTCATCGTCATACAGGAATTCGAACTCTAAGCCGTCACTCCGAACTAATTTAGTCAGGTTACGTTGTTGATCGTATTCGTAAGAAATATGGCTGCCATCGGGAAAGATGACTGCTTCTTGTTGCGCGAGTGCTCCCCATTGATACGAGGTAATGCCTGCTGGCGTCCGAATCTGAGCAACACGACTGTGCTCATCGTAAGAATATTCTTCGCTATAACCGACTTTGTCTTCGTCGTTAAAATAACGAACTGATGTACGCCTGCCGAATTGATCATAAGCGAGTTGAGCAATACACCCATCGGGATAAGCGACGCCATTCACTAGATCTTCTTCGTTGTAGCTGTAACGAAGTAATGTACCGTCTATTTCATTCGCGATAAGTCTTTGTTGTTCATCCCACCACCACTGACTTTTCTTACCATCTTCAGACTCTTTTTTGACGACTTGACCGTGTTTATCGTAATCATACTCCGTGACACAGCCGAACTGATCGGTATCCCAAACTCTTTGACCGAGACTATTGTAGTAAGCCTTCTCGATATCCCCGTCAGGTGAAACCGTTTTAACTAACTTACCTAAGCCGTCATAGCCATATTGAATTTCTTTGCCAGAGGAATGAAACTTAGAAACTAATTGACCATGCTGATTATATTGATAATTGACCGTTGACTGATCAGGATAGATAGCTTGTGCTTTTCGTCCCAATTCATCATATTGCCATCGCCAAGTTCTACCTGTGGGGCTTATTTTCTCGAGTAAGTTACCCTGCTCGTCATGCAAGAAAGACCATTGATGATCTAACGAGTCAGAATAAGAAGAATGATTTCCCTGATAATGGAAGCGATAGTCATAAATTCCTGCGTCCCCAACGTTTCTGATGCACTTCGCTTTTGCACCTTCGCCATCCCATTCAAAATAATGAGTAAAGCCAGTTGGTCGTACACGCTTAATAATTAAATGGCCGAGGTATTGATACTGTTCCTTTAGGCCCAAATGATTAGTTGCACTGACCAAATCATCGTGCTCATCATAGGTATAAGTTGCCAGAACTTTTTGGGACTTTGCATTAAGCAGTTCTACAAGGCGTCCTTGCTTATCATATTGACATTCAAGAACCGGACGCTTGTTATATGCGATCTCGATCAATCGATGGTTTCGAGAATACTGCAATTGAAACGTTGAAAACGTGCCATTTCTAACTTGTTTAGCTAGCCAACGATCATCTTTTTGCTCAAACCGATATTGATGCCCACTAGCGAGCGTTACAATCCGAGTTGTTGAGCTCAGGAAATAACAGCTCGCACCAGCGTATATCTGGTAACTTGTTGCTCCAATATCTACTGGCTCAAATTCTGTGATATCTGCCTTATCGTCAACAAACTCCCAAGCGATAACGTTGTCTTTCTCGTCCGTCTTCTCGCGTAATTCAAACTGAAATGCATGTCGCCAACCAAAGCCCATTCCATGATTTACATCCGACTGCGAAGAGCGGTAAGTACGCTGCCAAGTAGTACCTTGTTGTAGCTCGATATCATAGAGTTCGAGAATTTCTTCACCCGTCACAAGTGATACAGGATCACCGGCTTTCTCATGTTTTTCGCTGCTTTGTTGCTGAGGCTTGGCGGATGCGGCACTTCTGCCACTCTTTTTATTCGACTTCCCCTTTCCCTTCGATGGTTTTGCATTGACGGTATTTTGAGTCGGTGGAGGCGTAACCGCTGACGAGAGTGCGTAGTTTTCGCCGGTAGGTACAATTCGAGCGACATGCAAATCACCGTTCACCAAAGCATTGGCAAACGTTGAATTATAGTGTTGGGAAGTAAGCTCACCGTCAGGTATGTTTGGCTTGAATTGACCAATCGCATAGAACAAGTCCTCGACAGAGCGAAGGTCAAGCTCACCAAAGCTCTCAAGAAACTCTATTGCCTCTTGTTTGGTCACGAATGTTTTAGGTTCGCCGCTAGTAAGTAACTGACCAGAGAAGTGATAACTTTCGCCAAAGCGATTCGTGATAGGAATGACGAATTGAGGGATCATAGCCGTAACGTGTTTGTCCTTTTCTTACCTTGCCGCATCATTTAATGCTCGTTTCGCTCTTTTTATTTGTGAGAGCAAGATGCCTTAATCAAACATCCTCCGATAGAGATTCCTCTGTATGCGTAGACTGAATGTATTGATGGCAATTTTCACGTATGCAACTCTTTGAATTTCTGAGCGCAGCGTACTTTAACGGGACGATGAATCCTGAGTAAATGAACAATAGCGTGAGTGAGACTAATGTCTCATCGTGACGCGATTTTTTTACATGTTTCTTACTTAACTATGATTTTCTGCCCAGTTACGTAAATTCACTCAATAAGTTGCATCAAGTATCACCACTGCGACTAAGTGCTTCATATTTGAGACAAAACAGCAACAAAAAAACCGCCTATTACGGCGGTTTTGCTTAAAGAATACTGATTAAAGGTTTGGACCTGTCGATGGTCTGTGTGGTTGGTTATTGAGCAGTTGCTGCATCCCTTGAAACATTCGCATAAACCACACCAAGATGGCTAATGCAGCAAACACCATCCCTACCCAAGGAATAAAGTAAGCGATGGTTTCAAGCAAAGTACTATGCAACCAATAATCACTCACGCCAACGAGTACACCGTTAGAAGTCGCGACGGTGACGATCAACACAACAAAAAACGTCAGGTAGAGAAAGAAGGTGCGAATTAAACCGTAGTAATGAGAAATCACTACGTCGCTGTCTTCTCCCTTATCTAATCGGTAACCCGCATAGATAATTGCGATAACGCCTGAGATCAGAAACGTAAACGGGGTCAGACAGCTCAGGATGTACGCAACCCAAATCCCGTTATGAGGTTTGTTCATTCGCTTTCGCTCCTTTTACTTCCGTTTGTGCCGTATCTGTTTCACCCATCGCTTCTTTGGACTTCACTTCCTCATACCAAAGATCGTGATGCTCTTTCGCCCATGTTTCATCAACTTCACCTGTCACCATGCCTTCTAGCGCACCTTCCATACCGAATAGACCAATATAGATGTGGAAGATAAAACCACAGATTAGAATCAGCGCCGAAATCGCATGAACTAAGTTAGAAAGCTCCATGTCACGGCGAGTTTGGCCAAAGATAGGAAAGTCCAGAACTAAGCCACTCACTGCCGCGATAGCACCAAAGAAGATTAACAACCAATAGATTGCCTTCTCACCACCGTTTGAGAAACCAGCTGACGGATGTGTGCCTTTGTGTTTACCAACCATGCCGCCCATTTTCATAAACCAACGAACATCTGTCATGTTTGGAATCGACTTGCGCCACCATTTAAAGAGCACGAGCATCAGTAAAATGAAGAACAATGGTCCCATGTAATTGTGGTAATGCTTCGCCAACATGACGATAAAGCCCCAGAACTCAGTAGGAACGTACGGTTTTAAGAAGTGCTTACCGTAAACCAGCATCAAACCACTGAATGCCAGCGTTAAGAATGTAAACGCCATACTCCAGTGAAGCGCGCGGTCTAAACGAGACCAACGCTTCATTTTTTTACCAGTACGCGGCTTGCTAAGCATCAAAGGACCAACGAATACGTAAGCCATGATTACCATTGCAATACTGCCGAAAATCGCGACAGCACCCGCTGGAGACATCCATTTCTCTTTTAGAATGTACCAAGTCTCACCAGGTTTACTGATCAATACGCCATGTTCTGGCGATTGAGACGTGGTGTAGCCTTCTTGCCCCTCTCTGACTTCGCGCCAATAGTCTGCCCCGGCGAGTTGCGTGATCTCCTGTTGAATAACTTTAGAAGATTGTTCCTCTGCTGAAGCAGGCATTGCGAAAGTCAGCAGCAATGCTGTCATCATTGACAGCATTGCTAAAGATGCACGTTTAAGCGTGTTTAACATGTGCCTCTCCTTACTTAGCTTTTCGTCGCATCGTAAGAAAGATCGTTTCCGTCTGTCCAACCTGCGTTTTTCGCGCCGCGTTCTACCACACGTTGACGGAAAATGTCAGAGACTTTCTCTGCGTCACCCGCAAGCAGCGCTTTAGTTGAACAAAGCGATGCACACATCGGTAACTTGCCTTCTGCGATACGGTTCGCACCGTATTTTTGACGTTCTTCCTCAGAGCCAGGCTCTGTTTCTGGGCCGCCCGCGCAGAAAGTACATTTATCCATTTTGCCACGTTCACCAAACGCTTCTTGTTTAGGAAATTGAGGTGCGCCAAACGGACAAGCAAACAAACAGTAACCACAACCGATACACAGATCTTTATTGTGAAGAACGATGCCGTCTTCGGTATGTTCGAAACAATCAGCTGGACAAACTGCCATACAAGGCGCATCGGTACAGTGCATACAAGCAACAGAGATAGAGTTTTCACCAGCTTCACCGTCGTTTAGTGTTACCACGCGGCGACGTTGAATGCCCCATTCAAGCGCATCGTCGTTTTCGTTCTTACATGCAGTAACACAGCCGTTACACTCGATACAGCGTTTGGTGTCACATAGAAATTTCATTCGTGCCATTGTCAGACTCCTTACGCTTTACGAATGTTACATAGGGTTACTTTGGTTTCCTGCATCAAGGTAACCGGGTCGTAACCGTAAGTGGTTGCCGTGTTAGCCGATTCGCCAACAACGTAAGGTTGTGTACCTTCTGGGTATTTAGGGCGTAGGTCTTCACCTTCGAACTTACCGCCAAAGTGGAACGGAATGAACGCCAAACCAGGTTTCACACGACGTGTTACCATCGCTTTCACCTTGATTCGTCCTTTCTCTGCACCTTCAACCCAAACATCATCACCATCTCTAAAGCCAAGATCGTTTGCGTCTTTCGGGTTCACTTCAACAAACATTTCTTGTTGAAGCTCGGCAAGCCAAGGGTTTGAACGCGTCTCTTCACCACCACCTTCGTATTCAACCAGACGGCCAGAAGTCAGGACGATTGGGTACTCGCCCGATTTGTCTTGCTCTTGAATGGATTTATACAACGTAGGAACACGGAAGATTGCATCTTTGTCTTCCCAAGTTGGGTAATCCGTTACAAGGTCACGACGTGGTGTGTAAAGTGGTTCACGATGCAGTGGCACACGGTCTGGGAACGTCCAAACAATCGCACGCGCTTTCGCGTTACCAAATGGAATACAACCGTGCTTGATCGCGACACGCTGAATACCGCCAGAAAGGTCAGTCTTCCAGTTTTTACCCTCTGCTGCCACTTTCTCTTCAGCAGTTAGATCGTCCCACCAACCAAGTTGTTTCAACAACTTGTCAGTGAACTCTGGGTAACCGTCTTTGATTTCACAGCCCTTCGAATAGCTGTCTTCAGCAAGTAGGCTCTTGCCTTCAAATTCCACACCAAAGCGCGTACGGAAGTTACCGCCACCTTCTGCAACCGTCTTAGACGTATCGTACAGAATGTGCGTGCCTGGGTGTTTCATTTCTGGTGTACCCCAACATGGCCAAGGTAGACCGTAGGTTTCACCGTTGACAGGGCCACCTTCCGCTTCCAATGTGGTTTTGTGGAACGTATGCCAGTTTTGTTGGTGCGCTTTCAAACGCTCTGGGCTTTGGCCTGTGTAACCAATCGTCCACATGCCTTTGTTGAATTCACGCGTTAGGTCTTCAATCACCGGCTGGTTGTTTTCAACACGGATGTTTTTGAACAGAAGATCGGAATAGCCCAGTTTCTTCGAAAGCAGGTACATGATTTCGTGGTCTGGTTTTGATTCAAACAAAGGTTCAATCACCTGCTCACGCCATTGTAGAGAACGGTTAGATGCGGTAACGCTGCCGTGTGTTTCAAACTGTGTTGTTGCAGGAAGCAGGTAAACGCCGTCGGTACGGTCGTTCATTACCGCAGCAACCGTTGGGTAAGGGTCCACAATCACCATCATGTCCAACTTCTGCATCGCTTTTTTCATCTCAACACCACGTGTTTGAGAGTTCACTGCGTGTCCCCAGTAGAACATTGCACGGATGTTTTCGCGCTGACGAATGTTGTCTTTGTTCTCCAGTACACCATCAACCCAACGAGATACAGGAATACCTGCACTGTGCATTGGTTTCTGACCGCTGTAAGCGTTGTCATCGAAACGACCTTTGATCCATTCGTAATCGATTTCCCACACTTTTGACCAATGACGCCAAGCGCCTTCAGAAAGGCCGTAGTAGCCAGGCAGCGTGTCAGAAAGTACGCCAAGGTCGGTTGCGCCTTGTACGTTATCGTGACCACGGAAGATGTTTGCACCGCCGCCTGATTTACCAATGTTACCAAGCGCTAGCTCAAGCACACAGTAAGCGCGTGTGTTGTTGTTACCAGTAGTATGCTGAGTACCACCCATACACCAAACAATACAGCCCGGGCGATTTTCAGAAAGCAGTTTTGCTGTTTGGTAAACGTCTTCTTCGCTTACGCCTGTTACGCGCTCAACTTCTGCTGGCGTCCATTTCGCTACTTCAGCACGGATTTCATCCATACCGAATACACGTTGACGGATGAACTCTTTATCTTCCCATTGGTTTTCGAAGATGTGCCACAACACACCCCAAATGAATGCTACGTCAGAACCAGGACGAAGTGATACATAGTGATCCGATTTTGCTGCCGTACGTGTACGACGAGGATCCGCTACGACGATCTTACAGTTGTTCTTCTCTTTCGCGATCAGAATGTGCTGCATCGCCACTGGGTGTGCTTCAGCTGGGTTTGAACCAATGAACAGCATCGACTTACAGTTGTGCATGTCATTGAAAGAGTTGGTCATCGCACCGTAACCCCAAGTGTTTGCTACACCCGCCACGGTTGTTGAGTGACAAATACGCGCTTGGTGGTCAACGTTGTTCGTACCCCAAAGTGATGCCATTTTTCGGAACAAGTACGCTTGTTCGTTGCTGTGCTTTGCGCTCCCCAAGAAGTAAACCGAATCAGGACCGGACTCTTTGCGGATGTCCATCACCTTGTTACCGATTTCTTCGATCGCTTGATCCCAAGAAAGCTTTTTCCACTTACCGTTTTCAAGCTTCATTGGGTATTTAAGACGGCGCTCACCGTGGCCATGTTCACGCAGTGCGGCGCCTTTTGCACAGTGTCCACCGGCGTTAAATGGGTGGTCGAATGCAGGCTCTTGACCCGTCCAAACACCATTTTGAACTTCTGCGTAAATACCACAACCCACTGAACAGTGAGAACAGATAGTACGTTTTATTTCTGTTTTCGCTTCTGGATCGACTGATTTTGCTTGCGCTTTTTTCATCATTCCCGGTGCGAATAGACTAGCACCAACCACTGCGCCACCAGCGGCAAGCGAAGTGTTTTTCATGAATGCACGACGAGATACGCCAAGCTGATTCGTTTCTTTGCTCACACTGTCGGAGCGTTTGACAAGTTTCATCCGTTATCTCCTAAAGTGTGTCGTAGTAATCGCGAATGTGTTGAGTTTCACGATACCCTTTCTTCTTCACGTCGTTTTCAGAAGGCTCAACCGTTTCTGAAGCAACGGCCACTTTCGTGGTTCCCGCAACAACAGCACCGGCAACGGCAGCGGTTGTGAAGCCTTTTAGGAGATCCCTACGGCTTGTGTTTATTTCTTTATTATCTTTCATCATTGCTTCCTTACCTTACGGTAGATCTTTGGAGACTCATGCCTCTCTATCGATATGACCAAGTACTGCTCGATTACTCGTAATCAGTGACGTTTTTCACATCAATTTTTAATTTGTTCTTACTGCTTTTGGTGTTCACGCTAAAGCGCACTTGCTCTAACGTTAAAAACGCATCGCAAAGCTGTGCAGCTGGCTTGTAGAAGTTCACGCTTTCTGCGCTCTCTAGTTGGCGCGTAAAAGATTGGAACCAAGGGGCGATGTGTTTGTTAAACACCGCTTGCTGAAGTTCTTCCTCTTCACCTGTCAGCATTGCCATCACTTCGCACAGTGCAGAAATATGGTCTTCAGGCTCTTTCACGTTCTCTTCTCGTTCGATGCCTAAAAGATCCAAATCGCGACGAATTTCCGCTAACGGTTTTTCCATCATCGAGCCAGTGCGATGCCAAGATCCGAATGGCACAACTTCACCACGTCCAATGCCAATAAACAGATCTTGATATTCTTCTTCTAACGCTTCTCGCTGCGTTTCGTTCGCGGCTTGTTGCAGTGCGAGCCAAGCTTTTTGCATCGCGCTCTCAGACGGTTCAATTTCTAGCGATTTCAGGAACGCCAGCATTTCATCACTAGGCGCACTACGAAAAAGTGCAGATAGTACGAGATAAATGTCTGTTCTCAGTGTTTGTTCTTGTTGTGTGTCCACTGCGAGCTCCTAGTATTTCAGTTGTTTCATTGGGTCTTCTGCCATCGACTCAAACATGTCGATCACACGGCAGTCTTCACACATCGCGATACGATTGATCGCCGCTTCATCAGAGAAATGAGAGTGACCGCGTAACTTGTTTTGTAGCATGTCGATCATAGACTGAGGTGCGAATGGCTTATGACAGCGAATACATTCCGCTGCTTTCTCTTCGTGAATCACAACCGCTTTTTGGCGCTCTTCTTTCACCCAGTTCATACGAGGAGTAAGCGTCAGCACTTTCTCTGGACACGCTTTCTCGCACAGCCCACATTGAATGCAGTCTTGCTCGACGAATTTAAGTGACGGAGATCGACCGTCCGTATGCAATGCACGTGTTGGACACACCGCCACACAGCTCATACACAACGTACAATCTTTACTTTCACAAGAGACTGTGCCGTAAGGTGCGTTCGCTGGAAGTTCAACAATGTTCTCAACTGGAATACGTGATGCGGACAACGCATCCAACGCCGTAAATAGACGCTGACGTTTGTTGCCTTGCAAGTCTCCTAATGCCAAATCAAAAGACTCGGTACAAAGTGTCGGAGCACCTTCACGTAGTGACTCTAGATACAGAATGTCGATGGTTTCTTTGGCGATACCAAGCTGACCGAGCAGCTCTTGAGCAATACCTACTTCGCTATTAAGCACACGAATAATGGTTTGAGGCATAAAACGTGAAGCCGCAAACAGCACCTGAGTAGCACCATTCACAAGCGCGGCGAACCAAGTATCAATACCAACCGAAGGCAGTTCTTCCACCACAATTGGAATCACATTATCTGGCAGTGCTTTTAGTGCCATCACGTTGTAGCTCTCGTGGCGAGAACTGCAAATCAATACGATAGGATCTAAACCACCCGCTTGCTCATAGTTGGCGAGCGTACGTTCAATAAACTTTTGCGTATCTTCAGGGTTTGGCAGTGCGTAATGAATCGCTTCTGTCGGACACGCTGTAGCACAAGTACCCACGCCTTGACATAGGTATGGGTTGATCTCGATGCGATGGCCCGTTTTGTCGCTGCCTTCACTCGATAGTGCCCCTGCCGGACAAGCATCCACACACCGTTCGCAACCTTTTACGCCACGAGAGCTGTGTGCACATAAATCGGTATCTAAACGGAAGAATTTCGGTTTATCGAACGTCCCCATTAAGGTTGGAATCTCTTCCAACGCTTCAGCCAGTTTCGGATAGCCACGACCTACTGGGTAGTAGCCCGGTACTGGGACTTCTTCCGACATGCAGCTGTTAAGGCAAAGATCGAGTACGATATCGAAACAATCGCTATTGATCGCGACCTTGGCAAGATTGTTGGTCGAACCATGATTTTCAATCAGAACTTCAAACGTACCTAAGAACCCTGAAACCTGAACCGAATTGGCGTAATAAAGCTCGGAATTTGTGCCCTTTTCGCCATCGGTAGAAAGCAGCGTTAGGCTGTTCATTTGCGACAATTGCGCTGCCGCACTTTCGATGATTGCTGTTGGGCCCACAATCAAAGTATTACCGCCGCTTTCATAGCTTACGGTTGGTGGAATAAGATTGGTCAACTCTACGGTATTTTCGAAAGCGTACAGCCTCGCTTTACCGTTATTGGAAGTTGCTTGTTCTAATAATTGTTTCAGCATTGCTCAATTCCATTTATGAACATGGATAGTCTTTTCCATCTCTTAGTGTAGTTAGCGCCGGAGATTCTGCTGATTAACTTATCAATGAGCATTCTTATTCCGCCATCTATAGGCGATGAATACTACGCAGTGCGTCCGTACTAACTTCAACCAGATTGGTATTGAGCAACAGATAGCAAGTGTCATGCCAATAAAATATCAACTAAAAATCAATAGGTTATCAATTTTACTGACAAATAGTAGGGATAAAAAAACCGGTTGAGACATTTTGTCTCAGCCGGCTCATTGAGTGTTTAGTCAAAATGTACCTATTCTTTGTGTGGTATATTTTGTCTCACCTCGTTAGGCGGTGATTCTTCAGCAAAAGTATCACTTTCGCCAAGCACTGTATTTATATACAGTTCATTTTCATCTTGAGTAATTTGGGCATTTTTGTCGGTGTTTGACTCTGCGTCTTCAACTACCTCAGATGCGATATCGTTAACATTAAGCTCAGACCCTTGCGCAGTTTCAGCGTCTGGTTCGTCTTCCACTTTGTCTTTAACCCAATCACGCAGCGTCTCAGCGACGTCTTGAGAAAGTGACTTTAAGTTACTGTAATCATCATCGTAATCATCTAGGCCGTCACGCACGTTAAATTCTTCGGACAAGAACATTTTGCGCAGCGCGGCTTTCTTAACGCTTTCTGAAGCTTCAGAAACCAGCAGTTGCGCCACAGACATTTCTTCGGTTTTTTCAGTCTCTACACTCGCGGTAATGTCTGGAGCCTGACTATCCTCATCGATGTTCAAAGCATCTGAGCTTTCGTCAGCGTTTGAAAGCGCTGTGACATTATCTTCGGATTGCGCCGTCTCTGCTATCGGCGTGATCTCTTCATCATGTTGGGAAGATTCTTCTAACTTACATTTCGACCAACGGCTTAAAAAACTAGTTGCCATTTGCTCTGCCCGCTCCTTTGCGTTTCTTACGTCTTACTTCTAACAACTCACCGTGGCGACCGATAAAGGCTTCCATCCAAGCCTGAACGGCTAACGGCATATCGTTAGATAGTACAAGGTTATCACCATCCATATATTGCGCCGCAACAGATTGTGAAGCCGTCAGTAACTGTATCGCTGGTTTTTCACCAGACTCGACGTTATCCATCACTAAAAAGAGTTTAGGTTGCAGAGAGCTTAAGTTAAAGCGGTAGTCTGTACGTTCATCTTTATGTAATTGCAACGGACAAACATCTGGAGTCTCTTCCGTCGGATTCAGCGCAAATCCTGTCAACTGCCATTGGGTTGTCACCCAAATCCCTGTACTGATCTCATGCTCAACAAGCTCTACGCCGATTGGCCATGTATCCTCAGTCTTTTCGTAATTTTTTTCGAAATCTTTCTTATCCGACATAACTCACCCAGTCTTTCTATTTTTGGTCTGAAAACACACAGGACATTTTGCCCCCGTTTTCGACCATTTTTATTGTCTTCGAAGCAATAAACGCGCCAAGCTGATATAACTTAGTCTATATACTCCCTCAGGCTATAAGTACCAAACTAGACGAAACTCAAATGTATTGATGTGTCATTACTGCGAACTCGCAGTTTTAATGCATTGTTGACATAAACCTCGCAATTTCTGTGGGAACCGCTATTTTGGAATGAGATTTGCTAGCCACTTAACAAGCTAAAATGCGTAGCAACCTAACGCTCTTAATCACTAGGACACGACTGTGCTGAAACCAAACATTATTAAAACCAGTGAAAATCCCCTGCAAACCATTGAAGTCGATGTGTACGACGAGTACGGCGAAAAACTGACAAAGCAAATCGCGTGCGAGCGTCCTCTTACGGTCATGCTGAACTGGAAAGAAGTGGTCACGCTCATGACGCTAGGTTCGCGTCCAGAAGCACTAGTACTGGGTTATTTAAAAAACCAAAGCTTCCTGTCCGACCCAGCCGCGATTGAATCCGTTATTATTGACTGGGAAACGCATTCCGCAGCGGTGATTACTAAAGAAAACACTGAACACTTAGAAGGCGCCCTGAAAAAGAAAACCGTCACCTCAGGTTGTGGCCAAGGCACTATGTATGGCAACGTGATGAAGCAGCTTGAAAATTATCAAGTGCCTCAAGTTCCTCTTAAGCAGTCAGAAATTTATTCTGCGCTGGAAGCGTTAACTCATTACAACGACACCTACAAAAAAGCGGGCGCAGTACACGGCTGTGCGGTTTGCAAAGGTAATGAAGTGTTGTCATTTGTGGAAGATGTCGGCCGTCACAACGCAGTGGATACACTTGCAGGTGAGATGTGGCTCAAAGAAGAAACAGGTGAAGATAAAATTTTCTACACAACTGGTCGCCTTACATCAGAGATGGTGATTAAAGTGGCTCAAATGGGCATTCCTGTTCTGCTTTCTCGCTCTGGCGTTACTCAAATGGGGTTAGATCTAGCGAAGCAATTTGGTATTACAACCATTGCGCGTGCGAAAGGTTTGCGCTTCCAAGTGTTTACAGGAGCCGACAAGGTTGAATTTGATGTAAAAGGCAACCAATAACACCTTTTCAGTGTAAACTAAAACCAATAATGCGGATTCACAGAGGATGTGGACTATGAATAATGACCAATTGTGGAATTTTCTGCTTACGCCCAGCGGTATCATGCTTTCTATGATTATTACCTTTGGCGTGGTCGGGCTCTATGCGTATATAACCGGTCAGTTTAAGGATTAAGGCCAAATATCAAAAAAGCCTCGCTAAATAGCGAGGCTTTTGCTTTTTAAACGCTTTGCGAGTAATTACGCGTCAACACCACGAGATTTTAGGAACTCAGAGTAAGTGCCTTTAAAGTCTGTGATTTTACCATCGCGGATTTCGATAATACGCGTTGCTAGTGAGTCTACGAATACACGGTCGTGAGATACGAAGAACAACGTGCCTTTGTATTGCTCAAGCGCAGTGTTCAAAGATTCGATCGATTCCATATCCATGTGGTTGGTTGGTTCGTCCATTAGCAACATGTTTGGCTTTTGCATCATCAGCTTGCCAAGCAGCATACGACCTTGTTCACCACCAGACAGTACTTTTACTGACTTCTTAATGTCGTCTTGGCCAAACAGCATACGACCTAGGAAACCACGAACGACTTGCTCGTCATCACCTTCTTGACGCCATTGACCCATCCAATCCGTTAGGTTCATGTCTTCTGCAAAGTCATGCGCGTGGTCTTGCGCGTAGTAACCGATGTTTGAGTTTTCAGACCATTTGTACTCACCCGCACGCGGTTCAAGCACACCAGCAAGCGTGTTTAGAAGTGTTGTTTTACCCACACCGTTCTCACCGATGATCGCAACGCGCTCACCCACTTCAAAAATTGCATTGAAGTCTGAGAACAAGTCCTCTTCGAATCCTTGGCTTAGGTTTTCAACAATCAGAGCGTTACGGAACAGCTCTTTCGACTGTTCGAAACGAATGAATGGGTTTTGACGGCTAGACGCTTTAACTTCATCCAGTTTGATCTTGTCGATTTGCTTAGCACGAGATGTCGCTTGTTTTGCTTTCGATGCGTTTGCAGAGAAACGAGCAACGAACGTTTGTAGCTCAGCGATTTGTGCTTTCTTCTTCGCGTTGTCGTTTAGTAGACGTTCGCGAGCTTGAGAAGCCGCAGTCATGTACTCATCGTAGTTACCTGGGTAAACACGTAGCTCACCGTAATCCAAATCAGCCATGTGCGTACATACTGAGTTTAGGAAGTGACGGTCGTGCGAGATGATGATCATTGTGCAGTTACGTGCGTTTAGCGTGTCTTCCAACCAACGGATAGTGTCCATATCCAAGTTGTTGGTTGGTTCGTCAAGAAGCATCACATCTGGGTCTGCGAATAGAACCTGCGCTAGAAGCACACGAAGTTTCCAGCCTGGTGCTACTTCACTCATTAGACCGAAGTGCTGCTCCATTGGAATACCCACCGCAAGAAGAAGTTCGCCCGCTTTGGCTTCTGCCATGTAGCCGTCCATTTCCGCAAACTGAACTTCTAGGTCAGCCACTTTCATGCCGTCTTCTTCACTCATTTCAGCAAGTGAGTAGATACGGTCACGCTCTTTCTTCACTTCCCATAGCTCTTTATGACCCATGATAACGGTATCGATTACCGTAAATTCTTCGTAAGCGAACTGGTCCTGGTTCAGTTTTGCAACGCGCTCGTTTGGATCGTAGCTTACGTTACCACTGGTTTGCTCAAGCTCGCCGCTGAGGATCTTCATAAAGGTTGATTTACCACAACCGTTAGCTCCAATTAAGCCATAGCGATTGCCTTCGCCGAACTTAACTGAAATGTTTTCGAATAGCGGCTTAGCGCCGAATTGTTGAGTAATATTCGCTGTGGAGATCAAAACCTTTACCTTAGCAATTGGGGTGTATTTAGAAAAACCGGGCAACGGTACTTGTTCATGCTACATACTGCAAGTGTTGTTTTTATTAATTCACTCCAAGTAAAATCATTGTAAGGTTTCTAAGAAGCAAAAGCGCAAACATAAATGCGTCATTAAATACAAAAAAGAGCCACTATCGTCAGTGGCTCTTTTTCCATTAATACTTCAAAAAAGTGACTAAGCGATGTTCGTCACCTCTAGGATCAGTTCGGCTTTTTTAGGTAAATAAATACTGAATTTACTGCCTTTTCCCCATTCAGACTCTGCTTTTAACTCACCACCCGTTTGGCTGAGAATACTTTGGGAGACCGATAGCCCTAACCCTGTGCCTTCTCGTTTAGTTGTGTAAAATGGCGAGAAGATTCGACTCAAGTTTTCTGGTTTAATACCGCAGCCCTCATCGATAACATGAATCGCGGCTCCTTTCACTTCGCCCTCTTCAATCCAGTCTTCACTGACTACTGTTAATGTTCCTTTACCGCTCATTGCGTGAATGGCGTTCATTTGCAAATTAACTAAGATTTGTAGCAAGTGGTGACGGTTTATCTCAACGGACGTATGCGCTTGTAGGTCAGTCACAAACTCAACGTCGCGTTTCTTGGTGCCAGTTTTAACCAAGGTGATGCTTTCATCAATGATAGGATTGACATGTTGCCAAGTGATTTCATCTTGAACACCGCCTTGGCGACTGTATTGCAATAAACTGCGTGTGATATTGCGGATACGATCAATTTGCGCGTGAATCGCATCAATTTCTTCTTGTACTCGACTTGCATCGTCACCCAATTCAAAATGGATCAATTCTACGTTGCCAAGAATCACGGCGGTTGGGTTATTAATTTCGTGAGCAATCCCCGCGGTGAGTTCTCCCAGTGCTGCCAGTTTTTCATGAACAACGAGTTTGTCGCGGGTTTGGTTGAGCAATTGAATATGCAGTTCAAGATCTTGGGTTTTTTCTCTCAGGCTTGCCGTACGCTCTTGAACTTTGCATTCAAGTTGAGCTGCGGAGTTTTTCAGTTCAATTTTGCGCTCTTCCAGCGCGTCTAACATATCATCAAACTGTCTGGCTAACTGCGCAAGTTCATGATCGGCATCTAATCCTAACGGACCAATCCGTTTTTCTTTACCTTGTTGGACCTGCTTCACCACTTTGTGAATGCGTTCGATCGGTCGAAACAGATCATAAGAACCGCGATATACCATCACGCCGGAAACCAGCAATAACATAACCGTAATCAAGCTGATTTCGGCAATGTTCGTCATGTAGGCTTTAACGAATGGCCACATGAGGTAACCGGTATAAAGCATACCAATAACATTGTCGTATTGGTCTTTGATTGGTTGATACGCCGTAATATACCAAGCGTCATACACATAAGCGCGATCAACCCACTGTTCACCCTTAGAAAGTACTTGGTTATACACTTCGGCGCTCACGCGAGTGCCTATGGCGCGCCCTAGTCTATGATCGCTGTCTAAAGGAACGTTGGTGCTCACACGCAAATCATCGAGAAATACCGTCAACGTACCCACAGGGCGAAGGCGGTCATTATCACTTAAGTAAATGAGATCGCGGATTTGATCCACCAGCACTGTGCTGTTGTTAAGGAGCAAACCACCATCAAGAAAGCCGATCAAATCGTTCGCTTGGCTGTATACCGGAATCACGGTTCGACTGACTAACCCACGCGCCTCCCTGTCACCATCAGCAAGAATAGGCACTTCTGCTCGTTTGGCGAGTTCAGGATCGAGGCGTTCGAGTTCTTCTTTATTAAGTACATCAAAAAACGATTCGCGCTTGGTGAGATCCATAAAGCGGAATTTGTTTTCCATGGAATTAACGCGTTGGAAAGAGAGAAAATCTAAAGCATATCTTTTCTTCTGCTCTGTGACCCACTTTTGCAGGTCACCTTGTGGCGTTCCTTGATTAATGCGAATACGGAAATCGTACGAATCGGCAAACGCCCGCACGTAATTGGCTTGCTTTTGCTGTAACAACGTTACACTGTTATTTGCAACACCAAGACGTTCCGAGACATCAAGCAGCGCATTTTGCCACGTGTAATGAATAGACCAATAAATGGTAATGCCGATCAGAGCTAACAATGTGAGGAAAATCGGCGCAGAGGTTAAGAATAACAAGCGATAACGCACCATGGTTTTAAAACGGTGCGTCCATTTTGACAATCCTTTGTGCTGTGGGCCGTTAGTCGGCATATTCCTCACCCTCAGAATCCCATTCTTTGTACTTACGTTCTAAGGTCTTGCGAGCTACGCCCAAGTCACGAGCAGCAGCAGACTTATTGCCTTCATGCAAGTTAACGACTTGTTTAATATGTGCTTTCTCGACTTCTTTTAACGTCCAGCTGTTTGGATAGCCTTCGCCAGTAAATTCTTTGCCTTCTCTAAAGGTTGGTAACTCAGCAGAGTGAGAAACAGTAATCGATACATTAGGCAGTGAATGCCCGCCATTCAGCTCTCGCCAATAGTGTGCAGGTGGTTTGCCAAGCAAGATACAACGCTCAATCAAGTTTTTCAGCTCACGAATGTTTCCCGGCCAATCGTACTCACTCATGGCTTCCATATCCTCGTGAGCCCATTTGGGCGCAGGCATACCGAGCTCGCGCGTCAGCATATTGCTGAAAAATGGCACCAACTCAAATAAGTCGGTTTTGCGCTCTCGCAGCGGACACACTTCAATTTTCAGAACGTTTAAACGGTAATAGAGGTCACTGCGGAAATTACCTTGATTGACCTCTTCTTGCAGGTTTCGGTTGGTTGCCGCTACGATACGGACATCAATACTGATCTCTCTTTCTGAACCGACAGGGCGAATCGTACGCTGCTCTAACACGCGTAATAATGATGCCTGCATTGCAAGTGGCATCTCCCCGATTTCGTCAAGAAATAAGGTGCCACCGTTCGCAACACGGAACAAACCTTCACGCGATTTTTTTGCACCGGTAAACGCGCCCGATGTATGACCAAATAACTCACTTTCTAAAAGCTCTGGTGCAATCGCACCGCAGTTGATTGGCACAAACGGGCCCGTTCGCCCACTCGCCTGGTGGATACCTCGTGCAACTAGCTCTTTACCCGTACCCGACTCACCTTCCACCAAAACAGAAGCACGTGATGGTGCAAATTGGTTAATAAGTTGCTTAAGCAGACGCGTTTTTTCTGAGCCGCCGATGATCTCTGAGGTATTGTGACGTTGGTAATCGCGTGTCATGGCGTACTGCATGCGTTCGTTCAAACGGCGATCCATACAGCGACTGACCGCTTTTAACATCTGCTCAAGGTTGAATGGTTTGAGGATAAAGTCGGAAGCACCGAGCTGTAGCGCTCGAATGGCAATTTCTAAATCCGCATAACCCGTCATAAAAATCACATCGGCACGTTTGTCATCATCTTCAAACGCTTCTTCCCACTCAATTCCAGAACGCCCTGGCAGATTAATATCCAGTAAGATCAGATCATAATGTCGAGAATTACGCAGTTGTTCTGCTTCTTCGATGCTACCAGCTGTATCGACATGTGAAAAAAGCTTACCCAATGCCTTTTTCAAGATGGCTTGCATGCCTAATTCATCATCGACGACCAGTACGGAAAAGGCGCTATATTGTTGGTTTGTACTAAGATGGGATTGAGTAGACATATTTACCCCAGATGGATTTCGATGGGACAGAGTGTACCAAGTTTAAACAGAGATACCCTACAAAAAGTGCGACATTTTGTACCAACGCAAACTTTTATGCAAATAACCCCATGATTTAGTGCATAAACCAAGCACTTTAAGCTTGTAAAAGGTTGGCATCTTGTTTGCTATAAGGTGGATACGGAGCGCATTTAAGTGATCTAAGGATGTTGATGTTTGCTTATTCCAACACCCTGAGACAACTTGCGTATTACGCTAATCGCTCTCGTCCAAAAAGGCTTCTCCCTAAAACCTGGAGAGATTCCAAAGAATCATTGGAAAGGAACACATAAAAATGAAAAAAATTGCGCTAACTCTGGCTGCAACGTCAATCACGCTTGTAAGTTACTCTGCGTTTTCTGCTCAAGACGGAGAACACGTTCGCCTTGCAACCACAACCAGTACTTACCATTCAGGTTTACTTGATTACCTACTTCCACAATTTGAAAAAGACACGGGCTACAAAGTCGATGTTATTGCTGCAGGTACTGGTAAAGCCTTAAAAATGGGCGAAAACGGTGACGTAGATTTGGTGATGACACATGCACCAAAAGCTGAAGGCGCATTTGTTGAGAAAGGCTACGGCGTCTTGCCTCGCAAGCTGATGTACAACGACTTTGTGATTGTAGGCCCGAAAGCTGACCCAGCAACAATCAAAAATGACGAAGGCGTGTTAGATGTATTCAAAGAGATCGCAAACAAAAACGCAACGTTCATCTCTCGCGGCGATGATTCTGGTACGCACAAAAAAGAAATGGGCTTTTGGGCTCAAACTAAAATCGAACCGAACTTTGGTGGCTACCGTAGCGTAGGTCAAGGTATGGGCCCAACTCTAAACATGGCGTCTGAAATGCAAGGCTACACCATGACGGATCGCGGCACATGGCTGGCTTACCAAAACAAATTGGATCTAGAAATTCTGTTCCAAGGCGATGAAAAACTGTTTAACCCGTACCAAGTTATTCTTGTTAACCCTGAGCGTTACCCAACGATTAACTACCAAGGTGCGAAGGCATTCAGTGATTGGTTGGTAAACCCTCGCGGACAGGAACTTATCAATGGTTTCCGCCTAAACGGTAAACAACTGTTTGTTGCGAATGCTGAGAGCAAATAACGCAATATGAATCTTGCTGATACAACACTGGAAGCGCTTCGCTTACTGGTGAATTTTGATGCAGACCTATGGGAGATCGTTGCGGTCTCCTTTAGTGTTTCTATTACGGCAATATCCCTAGTGGTATTGCCGGCTATTTTGATGTCCTTTGTACTGGCGTATACCGACTTTCGCGGTAAATGGTTTTTGTTGTCGATCGTAAATACGCTGCAAGCGGTCCCTACCGTGGTGATTGGCCTGTTGCTGTACATGTTGCTGTCGCGTGCTGGCCCTTGGGGAGACTGGCAAATGCTGTTCACTCAGAAGGCAATGATCTTCGGCCAAATGGTGATCTGCTTCCCTGTTTTGGTATCGATGATGCATGGTGCATTACAATCTAGCGACCGTCGTGCAGTGGAAACTGCCATCACGCTGGGCGTCTCCATTCCGCGCTTGGCAGCTACGATGATTTGGGAAACCCGCTTTCCTCTACTTGCGGCTATCATTGCAGGGTTTTCACGTATCGTGACCGAGGTGGGCTGCTCAATGATGGTTGGTGGGAACATTATGGGCGTGACGCGAAATATTCCCACGGCTATCGCAATGGAAAGCAGTAAAGGTGCTTTTGCGCAAGGAGTTGCATTAGGAATTGTATTACTATCTTTAGCGTTGGCTCTAAACTTCTTCTTATCAAGCATGAGAGGCAAAGGCTACCTCAGAACATAGAACATGAAGCAAACAAACGACTCACCATTAACCCCATGTCGAGGCGAATTATGACTATAAAAATCACCGCCGAACAGTTATCCATGCGCTTTAAAGAGCGTGTGCTTTTCCACATCCCTGAGTTAGCCATCGGCCCAAATGATGCCATTTATCTCAAGGGTGACAATGGTGTGGGCAAAACTACCCTACTCAAAATCCTTGCTGGCTTGCTCAAACCCTCTACTGGTGATGTTGTTGCGCCAAAAGATACGTGGCTAAAAAGACTGACGCGTCGCAATGGTCGTGTCGATGTGATTTATCTCCACCAATCCCCTTACCTTTTTGACGGCACTGTATATGAAAACGTAGTCTATGGAGTGAAATATCAACAAGACACGCAAAAAGATAAGCGAGCTCAAGTTATTCACGCGCTGCGCATGGTAGGTTTAGAAACCTTAGCGGACGAACATATTTCCGTGTTGTCCGGCGGTGAAAAACAGCGCGTTGCCATGGCAAGGGCTTGGATCTTAAAACCGTCGATTTTGTTGATGGATGAGCCAAGTGCGTCTTTAGACCAAGAATCCATTGAACGATTGGTGGTGATGGCGAAAGATCTTTTGGATCGTGGTTCCAGTATCGTGGTGACAAGCCATCAGGCCAACGCACTGACCGACTTATGTAAAAAACAGTGGTGGATTAAAGACAAGACTTTGATAGAGTCTCCTCTGTTGTATGTCATACCAAAAGAAACATCCCAAGAGAATGCATATGCTTCAACCAACACAAACTAGTTGGGTCATTTTGGCTGGTGGCCAAGCCAGCCGTATGGGTGGAAAAGATAAAGGTCTGATTGAGTTAAATCAGAAGCCACTCATCGAGCACGTTATTGAACGTTTATCTCCACAAACTCCACGCATTTTAATTAATGCCAACCGAAACCAAGATGCGTACAGCAAATTTGGTTTCGTATTTAGTGATCAATTCAAAGATTTCCCTGGGCCTATGGGCGGTATTCACGCGGGTTTGATGCATTCTGAAACCGACTGGGTCGGATTTGTACCTTGCGATAGTCCACAAATTAACACCGACCTTGTCGAGCGTTTCTGCCAGGCCGTCAAAGAAGACAGCGATATTTTGGTCGCGCATGATGGTGACCATCAGCAACCTGTTTTTACGCTCTACCACAAGCGCGTACTGCCAAAACTCACCGCGTTTTTAGAACGTGGCGACCGCAAAATCATTCTGCTCTACAAAGAGTGCAACACCAGTTACGTTGACTTTAGCGACTCACCAAACTGTTTCGTCAACTTGAACACTCCGGAAGAACTGGCGCAATTTGGACAATTAGAATCATGAAACACACGCTAAACATTCCTATTCTTGGTTTTGCAGCTTATTCAGGCACAGGCAAAACCACGCTACTTGAAGCCCTATTGCCAAAGCTGACCGAAGCAGGTTTACGCATTGGCATGCTAAAACATGCGCACCACAACTTCGATGTCGATAAGCCGGGTAAAGACAGCTACCGTTTACGCAAAGCTGGCGCATCTCAAATGCTGATTGCTTCTCGCAACCGTTTTGCGTTAATGACAGAAACGCCAGAAGCCGAAGCGGAGTTTGAATACCTATTAACACGTTTTGATGAAGACATGCTTGATGTTGTTTTGGTCGAAGGCTGCAAAAACATCGCGTTTCCTAAAATTGAATTGCATCGTGAAGAAGTGGGTAAACCTTGGCTTTATCCAAACGATGAAAACATCATTGCTATCGCTTCCGACAGTGCGGAGTTAGATTCTGAGCTCCCTCAAATGAACATCAATGATTTGGATGCCATCGCTCAATTTGTTCT
This sequence comes from Vibrio sp. 1727, assembly GCF_033344415.1. Lineage (NCBI taxonomy): Bacteria > Pseudomonadati > Pseudomonadota > Gammaproteobacteria > Vibrionales > Vibrionaceae > Vibrio > Vibrio sp. 1727. The sequence continues at coordinate 69,927 of NZ_JAWPOT010000007.1, read as the reverse complement.
TCAATACGTTCAAGAAGCGAAAGCGCCAAAAAACAAAGAGAAAGAAGCCGCATGTTGCGACGCACTTTCTCCTGCTTTCCTTTCTGTGGTTCAAGGCCAAGAGAAAATCCTTTCTTTGGTGAACACGGTTTCGGAAATAGAAGCATGCAAGATTGAAAACGCCTATGGCCGCGTTCTTGCGGAACATATCGTTTCACCAGTAAATGTGCCGCAATACACCAACTCCGCGATGGACGGTTATGCCATCCGCAGTGATGATGTTGACCGTGATAGCTACCAAGTGGTTGCTGAAGTGATGGCGGGCCATGCTTACGATCAGCCTCTGGAAGTTGGTCAAGCAGTTAAGATCATGACTGGCGCACCAACACCACGTAACGGCGATACAGTGGTCATGCGTGAGCAAGCCATTCAAGAAGGTGACAAGGTCACTTTTAACGGTGCGAATATCAAAGCAGGCCAAAACGTTCGTCAAGCAGGTGAAGATCTCGCTATCGGCAGTGACGTCTTTACCGCAGGCACTCGCCTCGCCTCTCCAGAAATGGGCATGATCGCTTCGCTTGGCTTTGGTGAAGCGAATGTACTCCGAAAATTGAAAGTTGCCGTGTTCTCCACCGGTGACGAAGTACAAGCGCCGGGAACGGAGCAAAAAGCGAATTCTATCTACGATTCCAACCGTTTTACCATCATGGGCATGCTTGAAAAGCTCGGCTGCGAGATCTTAGACTTCGGTATTCTGGAAGACAACGAACAGTTAATGATTGAAGCATTGGAAAACGCATCGGCGCAAGCGGACGTGGTTATGACTTCTGGTGGCGTATCCGTTGGTGATGCGGATTACATCAAACTTGCCTTGGATAAACTTGGTCAAATCGATTTTTGGCGAATCAACATGCGTCCGGGACGTCCATTAGCGTTTGGTCAAATCAACAACAAGCCGTTCTTTGGTCTGCCGGGCAACCCTGTTGCCGTGATGGTTTCATTCATCAACTTTGTTGAGCCTGCACTGCGTAAGATGCAAGGCGAACAAGGCTGGAAGCCTCTGAAAGTGAATGCCATCGCGACTGAAAACCTTCGCTCTCGCCAAGGTCGTACCGAGTTTAGCCGTGGCGTCTATGAACTGGATGCAACTGGCCGTTTAACCGTTCGTACAACAGGCAAGCAAGGCTCTGGTATTTTACGCTCAATGAGTGAGGCAAACTGTTTGATCGAAATCTCCCCAGCTATTGATACAGTAAAAGCGGGAGAAAGCGTGACAATTATCCCACTTCAAGGCAGAATCTAGCTCAAACTAGAAATTCAAAGGTCAGCGAGTCTGGCCTTTTTGTTTAATATACAGAAACCTTTTCAGAGAGACAGCTATGGCTCGCACCATTCTTTACACTTACAAAGACCAAGACAAAGAACTGACGTTCTCATACCAGCAACACCGCAACATTCAAGAAGCAGTTGCAGAAGCCGAAGGTATCGATATCACTGAGTTCCTAAAGATGGAGCAACAAATCGAAGCAGTGTCTGACACTAAAGCGGTGCGAAACTACCGCGACAACTACTTCAGAAAATTAGGCTTTAGCAAAATCACCCTAGCTCAAAAAGAAAACCTGGGCGTAGGCAAAAAGAACAAATAAGCTTAGCTGCAAACAGAAAACTCACGATTCGTCGTGAGTTTTTTATGCATGCTACTTTTGTTCATGATCCATACCCGAGCATACCGAAATTACTTAGGTATATGAGTTACTTGGGTATACAAGTTACTTCGGTATATAAGTAAAAGCCCCGTTTAACCTTGAAAGTCTAAACGGGGCTTTAAATTTCTTCTTACTTTATATCGAGTAAGGTTTCAGTCGCTACTTGATGTTTAAGAACGCAGCGCCGCGTACACCACCTGAATCACCGTGTTTTGCTTTGATGATCTTAGGACACTTAGCCACAGACAATAAGTGTTTAGGGATGCGTTTTGGCATCTCTTCGTAAATCAATTCGAAGTTAGATAAGCCGCCACCAAGTACAACGGTGTGTGGGTCTGTTGCAGTAAACAGGTTTGCAAAGCAGATCGCTAGCAGCTCCATAAAGCGCTCGACGTGCTCTACTGCTTTCTCTTCACCCTCTGCGTGCGCTTTAATAATGTCGATCGCTTTCTTCTCTTCGCCGTAGTAATGCGCGTAAAGAAGCTCGAAACCACGACCAGATAGGTAACTATCTAAACAGCCTTTGTTGCCACAGCCACAACCCAGTAATGGTGCGTTTTCGCCTAGGTGGAACCATGCGTCGATAGGAAGACGTGTGTGACCCACCTCACCCGCTACGTGGTTGCGGCCAGAGAATACTTTGCCTTCGTAGATAAAGCCACCACCAAAACCAGTTCCAAGGATCAAACCTAGTACAGATGGTTCATCTTGAAGATCTTCGTCCCAGGCTTCAGAAAGCGCGAAACAGTTTGCATCGTTTTCAATTTTTACGCTGCGACCGATTTTAGCTTCTAGATCAGCACGAAGTGGTTTGCCTTTTGCCGCAGGAACGTTAACTGTTAGTACCGTTGCATCATCGGCGTCTTCCATACCTGGTAGGCCAAGACCAATCGTACCTTCGCAGCCAAACTCTGTATCGTATTTATTCACCAATTCCGCAATGGTATCAACCAGCAGCTCGTAGTTGTCTGTTGGTGTAGGTACACGTTCCGTCGCTACACGCTCAAGCTTCTCGTTAAATGCACCAAATTCAATTTTAGTGCCACCGACATCAAAGCCGTAATACATGTATTTCTCTCCTAAAAAATGCTTCAAACGACTCTCAAAATGGCTAGAGTCAAAAGTATAAACTGATGGCATTATCCATATCTGTACGCCTGCAAACCGTGACCGAATGCAGATTTATCCCCTCACCGAAGCCAGTTGAACAACATACCATCAACAAAAGCTCATTCCTTAGAGTCAGCTCTCGGTTTTCATCCACTCTTTGAAACGTTTCAAGTGTGGCTGGTTAGGGTCGTTTTTGACTCGAGTCTTGCTCAGCATGTAAGTTTCTCTGAAGGCTTCAAACCACAGTTGAAGGCATTCCGCAGCTTTCGGCTCACCAGCTTGTTTTAAAACTAATGTCGCGACTTCGGCGGTTGAAAGATGCTGCTCATTCTCGGAGCGGCGCATGATGTATTCAGACAGAGATTCCGGCTCAATGGAAAGCACAGGCAAAGATTTAAGAAAATCAGAACGACGGAATATCTTTCGTGCCTCACGCCAGCTACCATCAATAAAGATCAGCAACCATTTTTTGTTCTCGACATCTTCTTTTACCAATCGCCCTGGCTCTAGATCTTCAATTAAACGAGAGGGATCATCCACATAGTCTGCAGGAAATACAATCACCGGTTGGTAACTGTCATCCTGTAGTAGCGCTAGCATCTCTTCAGACGGTTCTGTTCGGTTCCATTGATACACGTAAGTCTCTTGAATCGTATCAGCGATTAGACGACCGGTATTACTTGGCTTAAACACTTCGTTTTCAGAAACAATCAACATACATGCAATATTGGCCTTGATGTTTGGCTGAAGGTCGCACAAACAGTGTTGCTCAGAAACCTGGCAATATTGGCAACGAACCACTTTACACCCACGCGCGTTGAAAGGCTTGGTTGAGATAGATTGTCGGTACTGATATAAACGGTGGAAAGCGTGAATTCTCATGGTAAGTAATGCCAAGTAAAAAGTAGAGCGCGATTCTACTGATATTATGGCTTCGCCTCAAGATAAGCCCATCAGCAGTGTGTTGAAATAATTTCACTCTTATCTCGGTCATAGATAAAGAAATAAATAAGGGAATGACAGTGACAGAAACGACATTTCAAGAACCCTCATGGCTCAGATTAGGCTTTTTCCTTGGCGTATTATTGCTTTGTGCCATTTGGGAAAACAAATTGCCTAGAAAAACACTGACCGCTTCGCGCAGGTTTCGCTGGGTCAATAACTTGTCATTGGTCGCTTTTAACAGCCTAGTTATTGCTTTAATCATGCCTATCGCCGCCTTTCAAGCTGCGGTCATAGCTCAGGAGCAACAATGGGGGCTGCTCAATATTCTGTCCCTCCCCGCTTGGTTAAATATTTTTCTAACCGTCATTTTGCTTGATTTCGTCATTTACGCTCAGCATGTTGTCTTTCATCATGTAAAGCCGCTGTGGAAGATTCACCGAATGCATCACGCCGATCTCGACATAGACGTCACTACAGGCGCACGCTTTCATCCCTTCGAAATAATCATTTCAATGGGAGTAAAAATTGCAGCCGTGTTTATCTTAGGTGTTTCACCTATCGGAATTGTGGTATTTGAAATTGTGCTTAATGCGAGCGCGATGTTTAATCACAGTAATGCAAAACTGGCTTTATCTATGGACCAAAAACTGCGAAACGTCATCGTTACACCAGACATGCATCGCGTGCACCATTCAGTGATAGTAAAAGAGACCCACTCAAACTTTGGTTTTTTCCTTTCAGTTTGGGACCGCTTTTTTGGGACATACCGAGCTCAGCCTAAGTTGGGTCATGAAGATGTTGTTATTGGTGTGCCGGAAATTAGAGACGAAGAAGAGCAAAGATTAGATAAGCTGTTAACGCAGCCCTTTCGCTACAACAAAGAGAAGAAGTAATGGTTGAAAAAATATTGTTGGATGAAGTATGTCAACAAAACGAATAGACCAAGCCTAAACCCCTGTTAAACACTACTTCATCCTCATGATGTGTAAGAACAGATTAGTTTTCTGCTAGCTGACGCTTTTTGTTTAACTGAGTAATACCAACAAATAAACCAACAACACCAAGCACTGCACATGCCAAAGCATTGGTGTTCATTACTTGCTGTGCCTCTATTGAGCTGTATAGAAAAGCAAGGCTGAAGAAAGTGGTGGCAAAGCTCAAACCTGTCAGTACGCTGAAACCAGCAAAACTGGCCAAGTCTTTAAAATCGTTCATAACTAGTCCCTGTTTACAATCCTTAATCGAGTGTTGTGAAAATAATAATTAACGAAATATTTGGCGCGATTGACTATGTTTTCGCGCATTCCATAACCAGATAGATACCCCAAATGAGAACCCTAAAAACAGTGTCTTCATTTGTAGGGCGACGTTGTTATCTAATATTTCTAATGTATAGTGAGCGTGGGAACTAAAGATAACATTGGTTATAAGAATCAATAACATAACGACTAGGCCAGAGCGGCGATGCTTGACCAATAGATACGCTGCTAATAAGTCTAACAGCCCCAACGAGCTCCAATACATATTCAACCAGCGTGGCGCAAAATCGTAAGGTAAAAAGCCACCAACAATGTTGTCATAAAGATGAACCACTCCGCCAACTGTCATAAAAAGGCATAAGAGAAACACGACGAATTTATCCATTACCGTTTCCTTATCTGAATGAATGAGCAAAGCATATAGAAGTCACTTAAACATTTGTAATCCCATCGCCATTTTTGAGATCGACAGTGCCATTATCAACACGATGAGAACAGTAACGGCTGCTCTACCTTCTTTATTTAGCATAGTGTTTGCTTTGTCATTGTCCCAAATCCGCCAATGCAACGACAGAATCCTCCTTTAAATCACGCCTTGGTTTATCAACTCTCGTACCTTTTCCAGCCCGCGCTGAAACACAGTATGTGCATTCGCGGGAAGGCCGCTCTCGACATCGTGCCAGAAGAACGCGAAATCATGTCCACCATCGTCTTGCGTATGAAACAGCCATGAATTAGCGAGGTCAGCACACTCACACAAAACAAAATGCCATACTTGATTTTGAAAGCCACTGTCCCATGAGCATAAATATCGTGCGGAACGAACATGTGTGATACCAGACTCCTCAGCGAGCTCCCGCTTGGCTGCTATGGTGTAACTTTCATCAAACACTTCAACAGTGCCCTTGACGAGCTGAACACCCGCCAACGGATGTTTAAAAAGTAGGATCTCTTGATTTTGATTACGTAGAACGACGGGGCAAACTTTATCGACCACAAAACCACTCCTTCTTATGGCTTTAGCTTTCTCTGGATATAAAAAAATCGCATGAAGCTGCATGATTCATTCCTTTGAATTCTGGCGACATTCTAGTCAACGAGTCCCTCGAACAAAGCATTAACATCACGTTGTGATAACTAAACCCTTTAGAAATGAACGAGATGAGATGTAACTCACTTTTGCGATGCAAATAGGAGCCATTAAATGAGTAGCCGTAACAAAAAAGCAGAACCGAGGTTCTGCTTTTAGTCGGTGGAAACATCTCATTTACTTGGTCTGATGAAGCTCATACTTGTGCAGCATTGCTTGCTGGTGCCCAGCAATTTCCGCCACTTGCTCAGAACTCTCAACCATAGACTCAAGCTGCAGCTTTGTGCGTTCGCCAAGATCAGAAATATGTGTGATGGATTGAGATACATCTGCCGTCGCTCGTTCTTGTTCTTCTGTAGCAACTGAGATTTGCTCAACACGTTCTTGAATGTGCTTAACCGCGAGGTTGATATCAGAGAATGTCGATTTCACTTCATTGCTGGACTGTAGCGCGTGGGTCATTTCTTCTCTTGAATCATTAACTGCTTGGCGCGAGCGCTCTGCGGCAGTAATAAGCTCGCTCATCATTTCTCGGATGTTCGTAGTTTGTTGAGAGGTATCACTTGCAAGTTTGCGAACTTCATCAGCGACAACCGCAAATCCACGCCCTTGCTCACCAGCACGGGCAGCCTCTATTGCCGCGTTGAGAGCAAGTAAGTTGGTGTTGTCCGCGATCCCACTGATCATATCCACCATTTCACGAATCTGTTTAACACGCTGGTCTAGCTCTAACATTGACTGTTCATTTACATCCAAAGAGCTTTCTAATGACTCCAAACGTTCGCGGTTTTGTTCCACGACTTGAACCCCTTTTTCAGTGTGTTGGGTTGCAAGGAGCGAGTCCTGTGAAGATGCATTTGTCACCATTGCTATTTCACGAATAGAGGCTTCAAGCTGCGTTATGGTCGTGATCATACTCGACAACGCTTCATTTTGTGTTGCCAACCCATCACTTGTTTGTTCGGCTGCACTGTGACTTACTTCTGCCGTCTGATAAAGCGTTTCACAATTGCGCGTCACCGTTTGAATGGAGTCATGTGTGGAATCGATTACTTGATTCAACTTTCGTGCTACTTCTTTCAGCTCATAGGGGCCGACTTCTTCTGCCTTGTCACGAAAATCATGTTCGGTAAGTGCTGAAAGACGCGTTAGTACATTCCTTAACCCTCGGTTTGTCCATGACTTGAGACTAAACCAAGTAACCAGAATAATAAAAGAAATCACACACGCCGCAAACACGAGCACAACGCTCACCGATTCAATGGTCTCGTTGACCACCCGCTCTTTTTCATCGATCAACTGACCAGCGGTTTGGGAGATTTGATCAAGTAACCGCATGGTTTCATCCGCAAGCATCGAAGCCTGTTTAAACTCTGAACGTTGCAATTCCCCTTGTTCTAGTTTGGCGAGGATCAAACGCAGCACGCCCTTTTCACTAAAGCCTTGTTTCACCATCTCATATGGTGCGGTTAAGCTTGCATATTCACTTACTTCAGGATGGAAAGATTGGAAGTCTTCATAGGCGAGTTTAATACCTGCTATGCGATTTCGCATTTCTCGGTATTCTTTTTCGGCTTTGTTTAATTCTGAGTGCATCATCATGACTAAGAACGTACTTTCCATTGAGCTTGCAGAAGCAATGAAACGGTTAGCGGCATCGCTCGACTCAGGATTATCAGCACTAAGAAACGAACTGATTCGATTCATTTCCGGACCGATAGAGCTAAGCCCATAGCGAAACCCACCAACAGCGGCATCAATATCCATTTGAATTTGTATCACCGAAGATTGCTTCAACAAAATGGACTGCGTGATGTTATGTAAACGCGCTAGTTTGGTGTCTAACTCCTCCGAGAGTTGCTGAGCTACACCAGACGCTTTCACAACCAAAGTTGTGCTTTGAGTTGCAAGAGAGTCGATTTGCTCTTTTATGAGAGGCAACTCTTTCGGCTCAGTAATCTGCATACCATGGTTGAGTAGCTTAACCATCTCCAATACATTCCTGGTTAACTTTGCGTTTGCCATCGCGATTGGTAATGCTTTTTGCGACAAGTCTTCAAATTGTTCCCCTACCTGTTCCATTCCTTTGAAACTTGAGACAGAAAGGGCTATAACAAGAGCAATGATAGTTAAAAATGTTGCACTGACAGCCTGAATCAGTGAAAGTGATGTGCGTGAGCGTTTTCGCTTTGCCATAATCAATTTTTATTCTTTCTTAAGGTTGAATCGGTTCTGCAGTGATTCCGTCACATTTGTGAGACAAAACCGTGATTTGCAGCCCATACTATGGATTGGTTATGACACTAATATTTCAGTTGTGAGTCATAGAGATGACAGGTGGTGATTTGCGTCGAGTATATTTTCCTTTGATAATCAGTGTGCTACTAAGCGCCTGCTCTTCTGGGCCTGAGCCTAGTGAGCAAGCACAGGTGACAACACCTACAAATCAGCTATTGTCGGACAACCCTGACTTGTTCGACTTTTACACAGAGTGGCACGGCACGCCTTATCGCTTAGGCGGGACACAGAAATCTGGAATTGATTGCTCAGCATTTGTACAAAAAGCGTTTATTGAGGCTTATCAGCTCTCGTTACCAAGGACAACGAAGCAGCAATCAAAGCAAGGTGTGGAGTTAAGTTGGACGGATGCCAAGCAAGGGGATCTAGTGTTTTTTAAAACAAGACGTACAACTTATCATGTCGGAATTTACTTGGGTAACAAGCAGTTCATGCATGCATCGACGTCTAGAGGTGTGATTATTTCAAGAATCGACAACCCATACTGGGCATCTAAGTTTTGGCAAATAAGAAGAGTTACAATGTAACTCCTCTCACTCTTTAACCGGACATTGCTGTAAGTTAAAACAATATCAGTCGTAAGTCGCAACAGCATTATCGAACAGATTTTTGACCAGAGCGATGTATTCATCAAGGAACGTGATCTGTTCATTGGTCGCTTTTTTATGCCATACCCCAGCCAATATCTCACCAAGATCTTCAACAACTGCATCAGCCTCTTTCAACAATTTGAAGCGTACGCTCGAGTGAAGTTCTGGATTTTGCTCAAAAATCGCCATGATGTTTGAAGCCACCATATCGGTGACAACATCTTCGATGCTTTCGGATCCAGTGTCGCCAATTTCGGTCGTAAAAATATCTAGATTTAGAGACAAGTGCTCGATAAGAGCGAGATATCCATCGGTTTCTAAAACCACTGTTTTTCTCCGTTTATTGCAAGCCTTCGAAGCTGAAAGCAGAATAGTTTCAATAGTAAGACATGCCGAGAAAATTTCATTAACTTATTTCATATTAACAAACATTCACGAACCAACTGGATGATTTTCAAACAATTGAGCTTTGCTTCACTGAATTCGGATACAGGGTTTCTTCAAACCTTTTTATATTTCAGTCATTTTCATGCAAACAGGTTTGGTTACGACCATTTTCTTTTGCACGATACAGCGCAGCATCGGCACTCTTTAACCATTGAGTGTGAGTTTCAAAATAAGGCTTATACTCGCAAACACCAATACTTATCGTGTAATTAATCAAAAAATCTTCCACTTTCACGATCTCTTGCTCAATTCTTTTGCGCAAACGCTCTGCGAAATAGCAAGCTTGCTCCTGGTTTGTGTGAGGAAGTAGTACCGTAAACTCTTCACCACCAAAACGACCGCAGATGTCACTGCTTCTTGCTGTTTTTCTCAACAAGGCAGAGGTTCGACGAATGACTTCGTCCCCTGTCGGGTGACCATAAGTATCATTCACCTTCTTAAAGTGGTCGATATCGAATATTACTAATGAGCATGGTCCGTCGATAACTTTTAAGTGAGCAAACTCATCTTTCAATGATTGCTCCCAATAAGCGCGATTAAATAAACCTGTTAAACCATCTTTGCGACTGATTTCCGACAAATGTTGATTTGTTTCTTTCAAATGAATGCGATTTCTCGCAGTTTCAGAAACATCATTGACTTGAATCGCTATGTGGCTGACCTCTCCTGAAAGCCCAATTAACGGCGTGATCACGATATCTTGATACATAAAATCACTGCTGTTTGAAACCGGAGAAAAATTGTTGAACTTAAAAAGGTACGGTCGGTTTTCCCAGCTAGAAAAAGAACGAGTTTCCAGATCGGCGGCAGCTTTTATCTTGGTTTCTAGCCAAGTTCTTGGCAGCTCTTCAAAATGCTCAAATAAACATTCACCAAGAATTTCTTGTGATAGAACGCCACTGTATGACTGCATAAAACTGTTCCACACACACACTTTATACTCTTGATCCAAAACAATAAGCCCTGAATCCATCGTATCGAGAATTTGTGTGACCCAATGAAAGTCTGCTATGTCCAGCGTGATATCGGACATTAGATTAGCTCCATGATTTCATAGATTATTTCTACGGATGGCTTATCAATTAAAAACAGTACCTCGCACTCGAAATCGAGCGCTTCTGCCATGTAGGTGTATTCAATAGTAAAGAGCTCGCCCAACTCGCCTTGCTCTTCACAATAAGGTGTTAAGGTATCCACAATGCCTGGCTGACGAAGTGAGAATTGCTTGTCGAGTTGATCGCCTAACGACGTGAGAAATGACGAAACCAGTAGGTTAGAGATATTCAAGATGATTTCATTATGAGGCGTAAACTCAAGAAGGTAACCTAATTTTTCCCCAATCTGATTGATATCCCTACCACGTAAGCACACCAGTGCCTCCCCGTGAATACCACCACCGACAAACCTCTGCGCTACCGCAACGGAACTGTCACGCCCAACCACATCAACCAGTGTCATATGAAGCTCGCCGTAGGACAAAGGTCCAACATGAGGAACAGGAAGTTGGATGAACTCATGTAAATGGTCGGCCATAATCGCAGCCCCTTTACCAAGGGCAATGTTCGCAATTTCACGGAATTTGGCTAGTAAGGAAAGCTCTTCGCAACCCTGGTTTTTAGAATCAACCGAATGACTAGGTTTGAACGCATAATGCAGTCCTAATTGTTCGTATAGTGGTAGCACCTGCTCTTCTGTCAGAGGCTTAGCGATAAAAGCTTGAGCACCAAGATCGAGACAGCGCTGTTTTGCCTCTTGTTGAACATCTCCAGAAATAATGACGATTTTGGTCGGGTACTGACTAACAGGTAATGATTCGAGGACCTCAAAACCATCCATTATGGGCATCGTTAAATCGAGAAACAAAATATCGATATTTTGCTCAGCAAGAATATTAAGCGCCTCATAACCATCTTGCGCTTCAATAAGATGTAATGATGTATCTTGTACGATAGAACGCGCAATAAGCTTTCTTGCAACAGCTGAGTCATCACATATCAGTATTTTCATGCCACCAATGGAACTAACGTCAAAAAAATCATAATACCTGTTGTAAACGTTCATCTCCATATGCTAAGCCAACAAATCAGAGGCTTATAAGCGATTTGATTCACATTTATACAAATTGACTACACTAAGAGGAAGGTTTCTTTACTAAGTATGCTCAACATAGCGCCAACTCCCTGCTATTTATCCTAAACTATTGGTGGTCAAATAGATTCGCGAGGTTTTGTATGTGGCAAGCAATATCGCAACAGCTTTCTGATACTTTATTGTTCGATTACCAGATCACGGAAAAAGTAAGGCTGTCTGGTGGGGATATCAGTGAAAGCTACATGATCAATGATGGCGAGCAACGTTATTTTGTGAAAATTAACGATCGCGAGTTTTTGTCTAAATTTGAGGTAGAAGCTGAAAGCCTGCATCTTTTGCGTGAAACATCCACCCTATTTGTACCTGAGGTGGTATTGGTTGGTAAAACCAAAAATGCCTCATTCCTAATTCTTAACTACCTTCCAACGAAACCATTAGAAGATGGTCCCAACAGCTTTAAATTTGGGCAGCAATTAGCTCACCTACACCAGTGGGGCGAGCAAAAAGAGTTTGGTTTTGATACCGACAACTATCTTGGTTCGACTCTACAGCCCAACAAATGGCACAAGAAATGGTGTGTATTCTTTGCTGAGCAACGCATAGGTTGGCAATTACAGCTCCTTAAAGAAAAAGGCGTCACCTTGGTTGATATCGATGACTTTATCGACGTCGTAAAACAGCGGCTAGCAAACCATGCTCCGAAACCTTCTTTGTTGCATGGCGATTTATGGAATGGAAATGCGGCACTCACTGCATTCGGTCCTATCTGTTACGATCCTGCGTGCTATTGGGGGGACAGGGAGTGTGATATTGCGATGACAGAGCTTTTTGGTGGATTTCAACCAGAATTTTATCAAGGCTACGAATCGGTTATGCCACTTTCTTCAAGCTATGAGGAACGTAAAGATATCTATAACCTTTACCATGTTCTCAACCATTGTAATTTGTTTGGCGGCCATTACTTGGAACAGGCTCAACTGGTTATTAATAAAATCATTTCTTATTAATTTGGAAGCCACTGCATATTTCAAGATGTAAAATCTCGAGGCACATCACTACAGAAAATCACCCTAAGCTCAAGGTTGAGTTTGGGGTCAAGTTTTGTACTTATTTCGACTCAATTAGCAACAACTCTGCCTAATATCAAAGGAGACTTAACTTTGGATTGTGCCTATTTTCCTTGTAGGCAAAGTAAGTAAAGGGCTGTACTTCAAATAGTGTGTTTAAAAGCCCTGCGAGATTAGGAGTTGTTGTATGAAAAATTATACCGAAAGGTATGTAAAGTGCCCGCATTGCGGACACTCTATCGGCATTACACTGGATGCAAGTAATGGTGACCAAGAGTTTTATGATGATTGCCCAGCTTGTTGCCACGCTATCCACCTAAATATGCGAGTGGATGAGTTACAAGATAAGGTCGAACTATTTATCGATGACAATTACGAATAGCAGCTCGAGCATGTGAACATCAGAAATATAAAAACGCTTAAATGAAAAAGGAGCACTAGGCTCCTTTTTCTCATTCTAAAGCTGTTTTGCTGCAAGAACGCGCTCAACAGTATCAACAATTGCTTGAGTCTGAGGATCAAACTCAATATTAACGCGCTCCCCTACTTGTCTCACTCCGAAAAGCGTTCGCTGCAAGGTTTCTGGAATTAGGTGTACCGAAAAACGACACGCTTCAACTTCACCAATAGTTAGCGAGCAGCCATCTAAACCAATGTAACCTTTCGCTAATACATATTTCATTGATTCTTGCGGCAGTTGGAACCAAATCGTGCGGTTATTGGGCGTATCGATGATATCGACAATATCTGCCGTTAAACTAATATGACCAGACATGCTATGCCCGCCTATTTCGTCACCAAACTTAGCCGCGCGCTCAATGTTTACGCTATCCCCTTCCACCAGCCGACCTAAATTAGTAAGAGCCAATGTCGCTTGCATTAAATCAAAACTGATAAGGTTGCCTTCGATCTTAGTCACAGTTAGACAACATCCGTTGTGTGCAACGGATGCACCAATTTCTAACCCTTTACAAAGTTCATCGCTTAACTCGACAACGTGCGTTTGAAAGCGTTCTTTTTTATCAATTTTAACGACCTTCGCCGTACCCTGAACTATTCCTGTAAACATTTCTTTTTACCTATTGATTTAATACCAACTGTAGTCGAAGACTAAGCCCTAAACACTGCGCTACAGGTCGGAAATAAAGACCGCAGACGATAAAGCCATGGCTTAATGAACACTGGTTTGTTCTCATGCATGCTTCAACATTACCATGATTCGCTGCTGTTCTCAGTAAAAGCGTATCCTTAGCGTGGAGAGCGTCCAGTCAGTGTTATCGACTATTCGCTACCTAGCTATGGAATATAAACATACAATTGTTTATCATTTGCGCGGAGTTTCTCCGAGGCATTTTTTCACCTTATCGTGACTAAAATCAACCATCAGATCCGTTCACCACATCTTTTGCCCTCGAGTACTCTCATTCTTTCAACTTATTGTTCCGCTCTGGAGTATTTTTCGTGCATCGCTATAAAGAAGAAGCATCAAGTCTTATCAAATTGGCGACCCCGGTATTGATCGCATCTGTCGCTCAAACTGGTATGGGGTTTGTTGATACCGTAATGGCTGGCGGCGTTAGCGCCACCGACATGGCTGCGGTTTCTGTCGCTTCAAGTATTTGGCTACCATCCATTTTGTTTGGGGTGGGTTTATTAATGGCATTGGTCCCTGTTGTCGCACAGTTAAATGGCTCTGGTCGTCGAGTGAAAATCCCCTTTGAAATTCAGCAAGGCGTCGTCTTGGCATTGCTTATCAGTGTGCCGATAATTGCAGTCCTGCTTCAAACCCAGTTTATTCTCGGGCTGATGGATGTTGAAGCACTGATGGCAGAAAAAACGGTGGGATACATTCATGCCGTTATATTAGCAGTACCCGCTTTTTTACTTTTCCAAACGCTTAGAAGCTTTACGGATGGTATGTCATTGACGAAACCGGCAATGGTTATTGGCTTTATCGGTTTGCTGCTCAACATTCCTCTAAACTGGATTTTCGTGTACGGCAAGTTTGGTGCACCTGAATTAGGCGGTGTTGGCTGTGGTGTAGCAACCACGATTGTTTACTGGGTCATGTTTGCCATGCTATTGCTGTATGTGATGACATCAGAGCGATTGAAAAGCATCAACCTATTTGGAGAATGGCATCGCCCACAATGGAAAGCGCAAGTTCGTCTATTCAAGCTCGGCTTTCCTGTTGCAGCAGCGCTGTTTTTTGAAGTGACACTGTTTGCTGTCGTTGCACTGCTCGTTTCACCACTGGGTCCTATCATTGTGGCAGCGCATCAAGTCGCGATTAACTTCTCCTCGTTGGTATTTATGCTACCAATGAGTATTGGTGCAGCAGTAAGCATTCGTGTCGGCCATCGACTTGGTGAAGAAAACGTAGATGGCGCGCGCGTAGCGTCACGAGTCGGCATTATGGTTGGTCTAGCATTGTCCGTTCTCACAGCGATTTTAACCGTCTTGTCTCGTGAGTGGATCGCCGAGCTTTATACTAGCAACCCAGAGGTAATCACTCTAGCGATGCACCTGCTCGTGTTTGCCGCTGTTTATCAATGTACGGATGCGGTTCAAGTGATCGCAGCTGGTGCATTACGCGGCTATAAAGACATGCGAGCCATCTTCAACCGTACTTTTATTGCTTATTGGATTCTTGGCTTGCCAATTGGTTACGTCCTTGGCCGTACAGACTGGATTGTTGAGCCAATGGGAGCACAAGGCTTCTGGCTTGGTTTTATCATCGGCCTATCTTCTGCGGCCTTTATGTTAGGCGTCAGAATGCGTTGGATGCATCGCCAAGAGCCAGAAGTGCAATTGAACTTTTCAGTTCAATAAAAAGTAAAAAAAGCCAGCATCCGCTGGCTTTTTTGATCGAATAATCACACGGTTGAGTATACTTATAACAAGATTACAAAGCGGTTGATTTTGCTCTCTAGACAACGGATACGAAGTTAGAAAAAAGGATATTTGTGCGGTCTATTTTATTGTTCTTAATCATGATTCTTAATGGTTGTGATAACTGGTTCAATCCAGAGAACGCCATGTTTGATAAGTATCATCAACGTGTAGCCAATGTATTGGACGTTCCTGCTATTCCAATAACACTACAGTCTACGGTAACGATTCCTGCGAAACGCGTTTTGTTCGAGCCATTGCCAAGGCTATCTATTGGCCTGCTAGAGAGCTATCAATTACGACAGTGCGGACTCTTTAATTTACTTGCCGAGAAAAACTCACAACTTGGCAAGGTGCAGGATGCCTTTCATGATTTTGATTATCAAACTGCCCTTTTAAGAGTCATGCATCGATGTTTATCCGAGTTTCCACTTAGCGATGAAGAACGCGCGACATTGACAGAGCTTTACTCAACCAAGTGGCAACATTTAGACATTCATCTCGACAACTTACTACTCGTAAGTGATGCCATGCAGAAGCAACTAACTGCCTCTGATTGGCTATCTCAAGACACGACGAATGATATTGCACGCATTAACGATGTCTATCGTATTTTCAGCGAAATGTATGATTTACCCCACCGCGCGGTCTCACGTCTACCCGATGTGGAAGTTACGCAATATCAAGAAGAGTTAGAGAAATCTCGTTTACTCGGACGACTTTACTATTCAATGGTAAACACATCCCTTTGGTTAAAAGCGACAACTCAGCTACTTGAGCAGAACCAGAGCAATGTATTGTGCGGGCCGAAAAGAGACACCACCCAGTTCCGCTACTTAAGAAATGTCTTTCAATCCATTTACGTTGAAGAAGTGCAACCTTATTTGGCTTATTTAGACAGTACCTATCAACAACTTAATGATGGTGCTACTTTGGTGGAGAACCGTATGCAACTCCATGGTCACCAGTATGGCATCATTGAGGCACATAGGACATTTAGGCAAGAAACCCTAAACCACGTTCAGTTTTGGCAGGGTCTCTTCAAACGATGTGGCGTAACCGTTGGCAACTAGTAAGTGCAGAGCGTTCTATTCCTTCAGCCTTTCACGCAAGAATCGAGCAAAACGTGGTTTACCAGTATGTGTAAAACCGTTATATCTAAATGTAATGGTTGAACCAATTTTCGGAGGCTGGCGACGCACTTCATCGGTAAATCCGCTACCGATGTAAAACTCAATGCCATTTGGTAAGCGAACTAACATTGCTCCCATCATACCTAATAAGCGCCCTGTTCCTGGCTTATAACCCACAACTAACGCTTCATCATCTGCGTATCGTTTTAGTTTAAGCAAATCACTACCGCGTCCAGCCTGATAGCGGCTTGATACCTTTCGCAACATCACCCCTTCACCGTCGGATATTGAAATTTTATCCAACTGTGTAAACAGATGAGCTTCATTTTGAATCGCTCGGTGCTCGACATATTTGATATGAGGCTGGTCGACTTCAAGCACTAAATCTTTGATGTTGTAATAACGCTTCCGATAATCACCAGCGGAATATGGCATATCAAAGATCATAAAGTCGATGTGTCGCCAAGCAGACTCTACAGGAGTTTTATCTAATACCGTTTGCTGAACAAGATGGAAGTTACCTCTCCCAGCCCAAAGTTCACCGTCCAACGGATAATCAGGCAAAGGTCCTGTAAACCAATCTGGGGCGTAGATTCGATTACCATTTCTCGTCACGAGATGTTGCCCAGTCCAATAAGCGCGAACACCATCAAGTTTTTCGCTATACCAATATTCAGACACATCAATGCCATCCTGATAGCTTTGTGCAAGAGAAACTGGTGGTGCGAAAGACGTATCCGCTTGAGGCTGTGAAGACGCTGCCATAACAGCCAGCGCAATTAATGTCATTTTTAATGGCATAAGAAGACCTTGTACAAAAAATCGTCTTTATTGAAACGTAAGTCCTCTCGATGACCTATTTATTACTAGTCATTCTTCGACTCATAACAATCAACATTAGTAATAATTTGCAAAGATAATCATAAACTTTAGACAGGTTTTGCATTTAGTCGTTACACGTTATTCACGTAAGGCGGATGGTTCGTCAATCGAGCTGGAATCTAATCATGACGAGCCCCCAGCTCTAACGACTTCTTTCGGCTCAACACCTCTTATAAGCAAACCATTTCTGTGTGCGTTTTTGATTCTCAATTTGAGAATCAGTCCTTTCTCAAATTGAACAATATCATTAACAATATTTAACTATTTGATTTTTAATTAATTTCAAATTGGCACGTTACCTGCTCTATATCCAATTAGAAAACCAAACGGAGACAGAGTCATGGAATTACGCAAACTAGAAATCAATCAAGACAAGTTAGCCATTGAGTTTTTTGGTGACTTAGACGCAAGTGGCTGTCGACAAGCACAACATCACATTGATGAAGTAATTCACAACAATCATCACAAAGAAGTCGAAATTAACCTACAGCACGTCCAATTTCTTGATTCTTCAGGGATTGGTGCCATTGTTTACTTATATAAGCGTCTAGTTGAACGTGAAAGAAGCATGAGTATTGAAAACGTATCAGGCCAACCTTTAGAAATCATGAGCTTGCTTCGTATCAACCATGCCATTCCCGTTAACTCAAAAGGACACTAAAAATACCGGTTTAAACGGAGGTTGGCATGGTAAATCTTATACGACGATATGCAGTAAGCGGTCTTGTTGTCGGCATGTTTGGTTGTTCGTCGTTTGACTACCCAGAACACGGGAAAGGTGGCTTGGCGGAAAGCTATCAAGATATCTCGATCGAGAATTATCAGTTTTCCCCAGTGATGCCTGACGAGCCTTTAGGTCCAGAACATGGGTTAAGGTTTGATTGGCAACTGACCAAGTTACATCTAGACGCACTAATCCAAGAGGGCGCGCGCTGGTGTTTTCCTGCGGCAGTTGTTCAGGCCTTTGAAAAACAAAATAGAATTGCGCGCGAGTTAGAAGGTGGGCTTTTACTCGACGCTGCCAACGACCTTGTGATTCAGCGTCGACGCTTAAACCAGCTCGAACAACAACTCGACTACGTACTGAGCCAAACCACTTGCACACCGCCCGATGATATTGAAGCTCTACGTAGCGACCTAAACATAGTCTCGGATATCTATGCACTACTTAATATCGACAACCAGTTTGCTGTCGATTCAGCAGAAATCAACCCGAAGTACATGGGACATTTGGCAGAAGCAGCCTACATTTTACGTGACCACCCCAACCTATCTCTTGTAGTAACGGGGCATGCGGATGCAACTGGAACACCCGATTACAACCAGAAACTTGCTCAAGCGCGTGCGGAACAAGTAAAGCGTTACCTAACCGTATTTGGTATCACTTCAGAGAGAGTCACTACCAAATCTGTCGGAGATAACCTGCCACTCTATGAAGGTGAAACATCCGCCGTGCGTTTAACTAATCGTCGAGTAAGCATCGAGGTTATTAGCCCTAATTCAGATAGCGATAGCTCAATAAACCGCAACCCAACGGCAGGAGGCGCGCTATGAACACGATGAAACCATTTATCCTCTTAATGTTGTTGTGTCTGGTCGCGTGGGTACCTTCTTCCATAGCGGATGAGAGCAATACTGTTAAGGTCGGTGATTTAATACAGATTAACTTACCTGGAGAGGCGTCGTTAAACCAAGGGTTTCAGGTTGATCGTCGTGGACGAATTAATTTACCAGAAGTCGGCCCTGTATTAGTGGCCGGCTACAATGAAAAACAACTCCAAGACGTGATTATCGACAGGCTAAAGACCGTGTATCGTGACGTTAACAACGCTCGAGTTTTTATTAAACAGCAACAGTTGTTAGTGTCCGTTCAAGGCTACGTGGTCAAACCCGGTGAATATACCTTACCTTCTGGGTCCAACATTCAAATGTTTGTGTACGAAGCTGGCGGCCTGCGCGCTGGGGCTCAGCTTGATAAAATGATCGTGAAACGTGGAAATAAAAACATTGAATTTGACTACAAACGCTTCCTTGATACGGGTGACAATAGCCAACTGCCAAAACTAGAATCACTGGATGTCTTATTTGTCCCCGCTTCCCCACTCGTAGGGAATATTGAGCAAGAGTTTGATGCAGCAAAACTCGCGAATTCAGGTGACAGCGCAGATTCCGCTCGTGCAATCAAAGTCTTTGGTGAAGTCAACGCACCTGGCTCGTTCTCATACAAGCCAAACACCACGCTAGTTGATGTCGTAATGCGAGCTGGCGGCGTGACACGATATGCCAGTGTTGAACAAATTCGCGTGATAACAAACAATAACCCAACCATGTTTAACCTGAAAAAGTACCTTGATACTGGAGACCAAAGCCTACTGCCAGAGATCCTGCCAGGTGCCACCATCTTTGTCCCAAAACAGGAAGAAGAAATCAAAGCAGGTGCAAATGTGGTTTACGTGATGGGTGAAGTCGCCCATCCTGGGGCATACGAAGGCAAGCAAGGCGCTAGCTTCATGGATATCCTCGCCAACGCTGGCGGGCCCACTCGCTACGCAGAATCTCGCCAAATTCGCGTTATAAAAGCCGATGGCAAAGTCATCAAATTCGATCTTACCGCGCATACAGAAGGACTATCTTCAGCCAGACCACCAAATGTTGGACCAGGAGATGCGATTTTCGTGCCGGAGAAAACCGATTTCAATGAGAAGTCTTGGTTAAAAGTAGCACCTAGTCGAGCGGTCGCAGTGATGGGAGAAGTTGTTCGCCCTGGACGCATCGAGTGGTCAGACGAAATGGATTTGATTGATCTGCTTGCACACGTTGGTGGCCCAACTCGACGAGCTGATACCACCAAAATTGAAGTCGCCAATAACGGTCAAATGACACAATTTGACTTAGACCAATACATTCTGGATGGCTCACCAACATCAAGCCTACCTCGAGTTTCCGCTGGTACAGTCGTAAGGGTACATGCATTGCCTGACGACCCATCCGATAATAAGTCGCAATGGGTAAGCCAAAGCTCTGACGCATCGATATACGTTTTCGGGCAAATCAATGCACCTGGGCGCTATCGTTTCACCGAAGATATGCATTTTCTGGATATTTTGTCTGCCGCCGATGGACCGACAATGGATGCAGATATTCACAACATTCGTGTCACACACCGAGGCCTAGGTTATGCCAAAGTGAGTAAATTGAATTTATCGATGTACTTTGAAACAGGCGATGAGTCAATTCTGCCCCACGTTCGTCCTGGTGATACCATTTACATTCCAGAAAAAAACAAAAACTGGTTAGATCGTTCAAAAGAATCCACGGTACGCGTATTAGGTGAAGTAAGAGACCCGGGGCGGTACGTATTCAATGACAACATGACTGTGCTTGATCTCTTAGCGGAAGCAGGAGGACCAACTGATAATGCCTACCTTGAAAAGATCAGTGTGGTCAATATGTCTTGCTGCCAGGGCCAAGCCCGAACATTTGATTTGGTGAACTTTAGTAAAACAGCCAACATTTATGAGCTGCCAGTCATTCGCGCAGGCGACACGATTTACATTCCCCATAAAGACGAAAGCTTTGTTGAAAAAGCGAGGGCCGGATTAAGAGATATTTTACAAATCACCACAACCATCGTGTTAATAGGAGCGTTGTAATGACTATTCCTGCAACTCACGCTGAGATTGAGCAAATTTATCTTCAGAGTGAACAGAAAGGCCACAAAACGATTTGTGTTGTGGGTTGTAAATCTGAAGATGGTGTCACTTCCGTGGCGTCATCTCTTGCAGAGCGCTTGGTTTTAGCAGGCCACAATACTTTGTATGTAGACCTTAACTTATTCAAACCCGCTTATCACACTGTTCACGAATTTGATGATGACGAGAAGGTTGGCCATTTGATCACACGAGAGAATACACATCAAACTTTAGTCGGCCTCCCTGCTCCGTCTCTCGCCAGCACTCAGTTAGCGTACCGAGACCCAACAACGCTGAAACAAAACATTGCACAATGGTTAACGCAGTACGAGCGCGTCGTGATAGATACATCGCCACTTCTTAGTGTCAACCGAAGCAATATTGCGCCTCAAGTGATTGCTGGCGTATGTGATGCTACTTTGTTAGTAGCGCATTATGGCTCTACGACTGCAACCCAGCTCGAGCAAGCCAAAAAGCTACTCGATGCTAGCGATGCGAACTTGATTGGTTCTGTACTGAACATGAAGCACACTCCAAGCCTGAAAGATGAGTTAATCCGCCAAGTTTCCAAGCTGCGTTTCTTACCAAAAAAGTGGAAAGAAAAACTGTCTCAGCAAATTAAAAAAAGCGAACTGTTTATGTTATAGGGAGCGCTATTATGACGATAAATAACACATTGACTATCGAGCAAGAATTAGTGGATGAGCATATTCTTCAGCAAATGATCAAAGATACGTGCGCCGAAATCATCCCTACCTTGATTGATCACTATGTCGAAGAGTCACGCGATCGCATGGAGAAAATAGAGCAAGCATTAAGCACAAAAGACCTTCAAACATTAGAGTTCGAGGTTCACACACTGGGCAGTTCTGCTCTCGCTCTAGGCAATCGAACGCTTTCAAGACAAGCAAGAATGATTGAGAAGTACTGTGTCGAAGGAAAAATACCAAAAGCATTGGAGCTTTGTGAAACACTTCCTCAACTCGCCAATGAATCGTTTGATGCGTTAGAAAAGCGAAAAGCTCAAGGGTTTGAGTAGTATCAGTGTCTTACTCCCTAGCAAAGCATCGCGTTTGATAAAGCGCGATGCCGACATCATCTCAGAAATTTAGGCTCCAAATTCAGTCACCCTCGCCAAGCCACACACCTTGAAATTAATTGGGTATAACTTAATCAATTAAAAAGTATGGATTTTTCGCAAATTTCCTACCTTGTGCTAATACTTAAATAACGCTTTTCTCAAATTGAGAATTTTCAGCACTAGAGAGCTATAAACCACTCATAATGCCAAATAGTAGTGCTGACAAAAATCATAAAAAATGAAACAAACTACGTTGGGATGGGACTATGAGACCAAGGGTGTTACTGGTAGAGGACTCTACTTCACTAGCCATACTTTATAAGCAGTATGTGAAAGACGAACCTTATGACATTTTTCATGTCGAGACAGGTCGCGAAGCGATTCAATTTATTGAAAGAAGCAAACCTCAGCTCATCATTCTCGATTTGAAACTGCCCGACATGTCTGGCGAAGACGTGTTGGATTGGATCAACCAGAATGACATTCCTACGTCCGTTATTATTGCTACGGCACACGGCAGCGTCGACTTAGCCGTTAATCTAATTCAAAAAGGTGCGGAAGATTTCTTAGAAAAGCCCATAAACGCTGATCGCCTAAAAACATCAGTCGCATTGCACCTTAAACGCGCCAAATTGGAAGATTTGGTGGAAAATATTCAGTCCAAGTTTGATCGCCACAACTATCACGGATTCATCGGTTCAAGCCTCCCGATGCAGGCGGTATACAAGACCATTGATGCTGTTGCGCCAACTTCTGCCAGTGTGTTTATTGTGGGAGAAAGCGGCACAGGTAAAGAAGTTTGTGCTGAAGCCGTCCACCGCCAGAGCGACCGTAAAGACAAGCCTTTTATTGCAATTAACTGTGGGGCTATTCCACGAGATTTGATGGAAAGTGAGATTTTTGGTCACGTTAAAGGGGCCTTTACTGGAGCAACAACAGATCGAAAAGGTGCGGCGACGCTGGCACATGGTGGTACGCTTTTTCTTGATGAGCTGTGTGAAATGGAACTTGAGATGCAAAAGAAGTTGCTCCGTTTTCTACAAACGGGCACTTACACCCCTCTTGGTGGCACTAGAGAAATGAAAGTAGATGTGAGAATCATTTGTGCCACTAACCGAGATCCATTAACAGAAGTAGAAGAAGGTCGTTTTCGTGAAGACTTATACTACCGTGTGCACGTTATACCTATCGATATGCCCCCATTACGTGAACGAGGAAGTGACATCGTCACGCTTGCCAAGCACTTCTTGACCACTTACGCCAAACAGGACAAAAAGAAATTCTCAACAATCGACAGTGAAGCTCAACATATCATCAAGCATTACGAATGGCCGGGTAATGTAAGGCAACTACAAAACATCATACGTAACATTGTGGTGCTTAATAACGACGAAAAAGTCACGGTGAGCCACCTACCCGCTCAACTTACTAAAAAGTCTAAAGTGACGAAAACAACGACGCCTGCGCATGTTGCTCAAGAGTCAACAAACATTGCACCAATCACACCACCACCTGTTTATACTGAGGAACCTTCACCTTCTGCGGTCGAACCGTCGATTACCGCAGCAGAGCAGCCTGGTACACCGTCCTCTGCTGCTACCTCACCGTACTTTAACTCTGATGGAACCATTCGCCCTATGTGGCAAGTAGAGCGTGAAGCAATTCAAAACGCAATTGCGTACTGTGATGGCAACGTCCTCAACGCCGCTGTCATGCTGGAGTTAAGCCCATCTACGGTTTACCGAAAAAAACAAGCGTGGGAAGCGGATGAAATTAATCTCGAACAATCTTGATAAACCTGCCATTGGTGAAATTTGGATCTTGCTTGATAGCCGTCTATTCGGCGGCATTGAAAGTCACGTTATCGAGCTAGCTCGGGGATTAATCGCCTTTGGAAACAAAGCTCGAGTTGTGCTAACCACTGAGTATTCGGCAGCCGCTCAAATTGTACAGAAGGCAAAAGAAGCCGCGATCCCTGTGAGTTACTTAAACTATTTGTCTGGCGAGCCCAATAAAGCTTTAAAAATTAAACACCTAACAAGCGCTGTCGCCAATCACCAACCCTCAGTGGTTCACTCCCATGGTTATAAAGCGTCGATTTTGTCGCGCTGCGCCAAACTGCTCACCCGTACGTTTCCTCGTTTGATTTCAACTTATCATGCTGGTGAATCGTCCTCAGGGAAGCTATGGCTATACGATTGGCTTGATAGAAGCTCAGGCAGCCTATCTGACTATTGCTTTGCTGTCAGTCCAAGTATTCAGCGCAAAGTTTTTTGTTCTTCAGAACTGCTGAATAACTTTGTTTCGATTCCCAACAGTCAACTCAACTATCAGGAGATCGCTTTTGTCGGCCGATTGAGTCAGGAAAAAGGCGCCGATCAATTTATTGAGGTAGCGAGGCTCTGTCCAACATTACAGTTTAGTGTGTACGGTGATGGCCCAGAAAAAGAATCGCTTAATCAAACTGCCCCTCCAAATGTGACTTTCTTCGGCCATCAAACCGATATGGAAGGTGTTTGGGAAAATATCAGCGTACTTATCATCTCTTCTCGTTATGAGGGTCTTCCAATGGCGGCGCTTGAAGCCATGTCGAGAGGCATTGCCGTGATGAGCTTACGTGTAGGTCGTCTTCCAGATATTATCCAAACGGGTAAAAATGGTTTTATCGTCGAAGACATTCCCTCTCTTGCTAAATGTCTTCATGACTGGATGTCGATTGGTGAAGCGCAACAATCACTCATTCGCCAGAATGCTCGACAAACCATCATTGATGATTTCTCAGCGCAAAGTGTGATTCCCGTATTGCTACAAAAATATCAAATTGAAACGGATCACTAATCCATATTGGTTCTCAATATGAGAATGATGAGTTCCAAACATAAATATCACATAAGATTCAATCACATAAACTAATGGCATATTTTGGCATCTCTATTGCAGCTCAGCAGTTAACGCAGATTAATGATGAGACAGAGGTGACTTATGACTACGCCAAAACGCATTCTATATGTTCATTATGGTGATAATTGGATTCGCGGCAGTGAAGTGGTGCTTCTGGATCTCATTTCAGGAATCGACCGCGATAAGTTTGAGCCATTCGTATGGTCCAACTGCCAACCATTAATCGATAAGTGCCAATCGCTCGGAATTGAAGCGGAACATTCAGCCTTCAATTTGGTGGGTGGTTGGAGCGCTCCGCGCTGGGATATTAGCGGGTGGAATAGCCTTATCAAACAAGGCTCAGCATTGATCGAAAAGCACAACATCGACTTGGTACACGTCAATAGCGGCGGCCCTTGTCAATGGATGTGTTTGGCTGCTCGCATGAATCATATACCACTTGTCACGCAACTTCATTGCCATTATACATTGCGCGATCGCTTCTCTCTCGGACTTCACCTCTCTCCAAAATTGATTTGCGTTAGCAAAGATGTTGGACGCGAAATTCTTCAGGACGGCTACCCACAAAACCAACTTCATGTCGTACACAACGGCGTGTCACTTCAAGGCGTGGATACACCCATCGACATTAAAGATCGCCTCGGAATCCCATCACAGGCCTTTACCTTTCTGTCGGTGGGTTCGCTGATTAAGCGCAAAGGGTTCGACCGCCTTATTCGCGCAATGCGCATGCACAACTACCACCACAACAACCCTCACCTTGTTATTGTTGGTGACGGCGAAGAAAGAGAAGCATTGCAACAGCTTGCATCGGATCTTGGTATCCAAGAACGAGTGCACTTTGTCGGAGAACAACACAATGCCGGAGCGTGGATGTGTGGTAATGCAGACGCTTTTATTAGCGGCGCCTATGAAGAGGCCTTTGGTCTCGTGCTCGGGGAAGCGGCTTTAGCTCAACTGCCTATCGTGGCTCCTAAAACAGGAGGCATTCCTGAGTTGTTCGAGCATAATCACTCTGCATTGCTGTACCAGAACAGTGGAATGGCGAGCCTGTTAAACGCGATTCAACAAGTCATGCAAGACGCGGCATTAAGAAACAAGCTGGCGGAAAACGCTTACCTACATGCTAGCCAGAACTTAACGACGACTGCATCTATCAACGCTATTGAACGTATTTACGAAGGTGAACTTAATAACAACGCCATTACACCAATGCCAATGACTCACTGCATGAAGCCTCTTTCACGCTGGTTGAGCATCAATTGAGGAGCCCGGTCATGAAACGTGTATTGATGTTCGACGCCATCCCAATGCAAGGTGGATCCAAAATCGCGAATGCAGAGCTCCTTAAGCAGTGCGATAAGCTGAACGTGATTGGTTATCTACTCACTACAAATCCAGAGCATTGGGCGTCACTGCTTAGTGATACACCGCGTGTGCAAGTTATAAAAATAAAACCATCACCATTTAACTCGACTCATGGACTGACCTACTGGTTGATGAACGCTTACTACTTTCTCCAACTTCTCTACGCGTGCATGAAGCTGCCAAAAATAGATAGCTTTTTGGGCCTATCTTGCCCAAGTAATGATATGCCTTTGTACTTACTACGATTAATTAGCAAAAAGCCTGTGGTACAGATGGTTCATGGCCCTATTGGACGATCGAGATCTGCTGGCTACTGCTTAGTAAAAGCATCGGCAGTTTACTACTTGGCAAACACCCGCGAATCAATGGTAGAAGCATTACAGGCCTACCTCAAAACAGAGAAGCCAGCCACCGAACGCTATTGGTGTGGTTTGAATACATCTACATTTGTTAATGGATTATCGAAAGATCGCTGGCCAAAACAAGCGAATCCGATTTCAAGCCGCGTTTTCTGGGCAGCTAGCTTACTAAAATGGAAGAACATCGATCTTTTGCTTGATGCTTTAACACTTGATGAGTCGAAAAAGATCAAATCCACCGTGTGTTACATCAAACCTAACGTGGCAGGTGTGGAATATTCAACACCGGACTTCAACACACAAGGTGTTGAATGGCATGAGTGCCCAAACAACTTAGATGAATTGCGTTCACAGTGTGGTGTGTTTGTTTCCACCAGTCTCAACGAACCTTTTGGGTTATCTATTTTGGAAGCGCTCGCTGCAGGTATGTGTGTCATCATTCCACATGATGATAGTTATTGGGACCGCGTGTTAACTCACGGCCGAAATTGTATTAAATACACGCCTAACAATGTGGCTTCGTTACACAACGCAATTCGCCTTTTGAATGAATCGCCGTGGATGAAAGTAACGATGGGTATCGAAGCACTCAATGTTTCTCAACTATACACAGCCGAACGTTGTTATTTGCCAATCGCCCAGCACCTTGCTGCCGAAATTGCTACCAACAATGATTGCACACTCAAGACACCGCGAGACATCAAAGGATATGACCATGTCTAAAGCAATGACCAACATGACGCTATTTGCTATCGCCTTAGTGATCAATAAAAGCATCAGCCTAATCATGCTGCCTGTATTGCCCCACTTTCTCTCACCAGAACAAATGGGCAAGCTTGAGCTTCTAACAACCTTTGGTGTTGTTACGACCTTGTTTGTCAGTTTCGCTTTGCATGAAGCGCTTTATCGATTCGTCGGCGTTGAAAAGGATAAAAATACGCGCACAAGCCTACTAAACCAGCTGTACTCACTTGCTTTACTCATCGCTGGCGTCGTTGCTCTTAGCTTGCTCACTATCATTTTAATCGCCCCCATTCCCGCGCCTTTTACGCGAGTCGAATTTGCTATTGTTATGTTTGCCATCGTTCTAGAAGGCAGTATTGCAATCGGCACTGCCTGGTTAAGAACACAAGACGACAAAGCAAGAACACTGCTTAACGTCATGGTCACTACCACCATTTTTCAGGTCATTTTTATCGTCGCGGCGCTGTCTGTTCATCCCCATGTTATTTCTGTTTTGTGGGGGGGCTTGTTGGCTGCTATTACTCAATTTGTTTGGCTGCACATCGTTAACAGTTACAATATCACCCTTCCTAAACTGACATTGGCAAAACAATACCTAAACTACTGCCTACCAATGATGATGGCCGGTTTAGTAGCATTTTGTCTCAATGGCGCTGAACGCTGGTTCATTGGTGCCAACACTTCTCTTGCGACGTTAGGGATTTACGCGATAGCGGTAAAATTTGCAGTGGGCATGTGTATTTTAGTGCAGCCATTTGGCATGTGGTGGATGCCACGTCGATTTAACTACTTAGAAGGGCGCAAGAACACTGAAGCAGTGCGCATCACACACTTAGGTATGATTTACATTACAGGTTTGAGTGTAGTGGTCGGCACATTAGCAATGGTGATGATCACCCACTTACTGCCAGAAACCTATCATGAGGCGGTACTATTCAGCTTATTCTTGCTGCCTATCGCTATGTTAAAAGAATGGAGCGAGCTGATTAACATCTCCATTTTGTACAAGCGTCGTACTCGCTGGCTACTGGGTATAAATGTCGTCTCTGCGTGCGTTGCGATTGCTTTGCTGTTTGGCTTATCTTCTCTGGGTATTTATGGTGTGTTCATTGCGCTTTATTACGCACAACTGTGTAAGCTGGGCCTGACTTATGTAGTAGGCCAACAATGTATGACGTTGCCTTTTCACCTAAGTCTGATGGTTTTATTACAGATTATATCCGGTGTGGCACTGTTCCTGCTTCACTCTTCACAATCAATAGGAATCGCCATCGCAATTTGCATTTTGACATGCAGTTTGCTGGCAGGGATAGCCACTCGCTACATGAGTAAAGAGACGCTAAATGCTCTCACTCGATACATAGTGAAAAGGCGTGGACAGGTGAAGAGATACTCGTTATGAATGAAACCAAGGTGAGAACAAAACAGTCCATCGCAGCACTGACGATCACTGTCTGTATCGGCCTGCTTTGGATTGTTATGCCTCATCCCATTTTGATTGTCGCGTTGTGTTTCGCACCACTCGCGTTACTGTTTGTTCTCAATCAAACGTTTTGGCTTGTCACACTGTTCGTTATTTTTTCATTCTTTCGTATTCACGAAGCCTTTCCTGTTATCTATAACTTCAAGATCCCATTACTGTTATCACTGGGGGCACTCGCCGCACTCGCTTTTCACCTTCTTATAAGCCGCCAGATTACAGCTTTTTGGCACCCTTCATTAAAGTGGCTGTGTATATTTTGGGGTCTGGTGATCATCGGAATCATATTCGCTTCTAGTCGTGATATCGCAATAACGGTGTTCAAAAATACCTATTGGAAAATCATCATTATGACGTTGGCCATCACCTGGCTTATTACTAAACCTTCACAGCTCGCACAGATGTCAAAAGCAATTATTTTCGCCGGATTATTGATTGGCTTAGTGGCATTACAAAACGCAGCGAATGGCATTGATTTAGTCGAAGGAACGCGCGTGTCAATAGGACGCTCCATAGGTTCTGTACTTGGCGATCCTAACGATTTGGCACTAGTACTGATGTTTCCCCTTGCCTTTACCGTTAGTCAATTGATGGAAAAACATTCCCCCAAACATCTCAGACTCTTTGCCCTTATCACCTGTTTGGTTTTGTTCTTTGCGATCATTGAAACGCAGAGCCGCGGTGGGTTACTAGGTTCACTGTCTGTATTTGCCTACTTTGCTTTTAAACACATCAAAAGCAAAACATTAGTCTTGGTATTAGGCGCTATCGCAGCGATCGTACTCTACGCATTCGCTGGTATTTCAGGACGAGAATCGGGGGGAGCCGCTGAGGATGGTATAGATGCCTCAGCGATGGGGCGACTTTATGCGTGGGAAGCGGCATTTAAAATGGCGCTGCATCACCCGTTGACTGGCGTAGGTCTAGATAACTTCTACTTTAATTACTATTTCTACAGCCCACACTGGGATGGTATCAACCACGCCGTCCATAGTACTTGGTTTGGCGTGTTAGCAGAAACGGGTTTTGTCGGGCTCGCGGTGTTCATTACTTTAATTGTGTCATTGATCCGCACCTCTTTGCATTCCATCTCATTGCTAACACCAAAATCAGATTACACCCTCTCTGTAGGAGCAAACGCCGTGTTAAGTGGGCTTATCGGTACCATCGTATCAGGCACGTTTCTGACTCAAGGTTTCACTTGGCCAATTTACATTCTAGCGGCGTTAACGGTTGTCGTTAGCCGAATCGTTCAAAGTGATTGTCAAAATGAGAAATCCTAGTTTCAAACATAAACAAAACCCATAACTCACTGTTTTAAAATGGCTAATTCCTTGGCACGCATTGTGATTACTCACTTAATTAGTAATCAAATAACCAAGACTCAAGGAGAGCCACATGACAGACATCGTAGTATTTGGAGAAGATTTTGGTGGGTTACCCTCTTCCACTCAGCATATTGTCAAGCAACTAGCAGCGAACCATCGAATCCTTTGGGTGAACTCCATTGGCCTTCGTCAACCTAAGCTGGATTCTAAAGACATACAGCGTGCGTTAAACAAACTCACTCGTGTATTTCATAACGTAGGCTCACACAAGCCAACATTGGACTCTGAAACAAACCCAAACATTCACATCATCAACTTGCTCACCATTCCTGCCCCTAGTTCTGCATTAGCAAGAAAAGTGGCCGCTAAGATGATGAAACACCAACTCAATAAACAATTACAAGCTCTTGGTTTTGATAAGCCTGTATTTTGGACGTCGCTCCCGACTGCTGCCGATCTTTGTGCAGAAATGAACCCACGTGGACTGATTTACTATTGTGGCGATGACTTTAGCGCTTTAGCTGGTGTTGACCACGACACGGTGGCCAAGCACGAACGTACTCTTGTTAATGCGGCCAGCGTTATCTTTACGGCAAGCGAAACACTCTCCACCAAATTTCCATCTGGTAAAACCGTCACTTTGCCTCACGGTGTCGACTTTAGTCTGTTTTCTGAGCCAGCACCTAAGGCTGAAGATTTTCCTAATAATGGTCGCAAAGTGCTGGGCTTTTATGGCAGTTTGTCTGAATGGTTAGACTACGACTTAATTGCCCAAGTCGCAGACCAAGCGCCTGACTGGGATCTCGTGTTCATCGGCCCTAACGAGTTCAGTGACAATCCGCTACCTCAAAGAAGTAACGTTTACTATCTCGGCCCAAGAGCTCATCACACTTTGCCAAGCTACTCTCAACACTGGGACGCAAGCTGGTTGCCCTTTGTTAATAACGCTCAAATCAAAGCGTGTAACCCCCTCAAGCTTCTTGAGTATTTGGCAACGGGAACCCCCGTTATTAGCACGTCGTTTCCTGCATTAATGCCGTACAAGCATATGCTCCATGTAGTTCAAAATTTAGAAGACGTATGTGCCAGTCTCGATCACTTGATCCCACCCCCAGCAAACTCAAAGCAATACGTTCAACAGCAAAGCTGGGAAGCAAGAGCCAACCAAGTTGAGAAATTAGTGAGGACGCTATGAACGATTTGAGAGAGAACCTTAGTGTATTACTACATGGCGCTTGGCGACGTCGTTACATGATCGTTATCCCTATGCTTGTCTTGCCGGTGCTGGGTTTCATCGTAAGTAAGCTGGTTCCGACGACTTATGTTGCTCACACCAGCATGCTTATTCAAGAGACAGCGAAAATGAACCCGTTCCTTCAAGACCTTGCCGTCTCAACAATGCTTAAAGACCGATTGAGCGCACTCAGTACTCTGCTAAAAAGCCGACACGTTTTGTATTCTGTCGCAAAAGAACAATCGCTGATCAATGACGAGATGAGTGCAAAAGAGCAAGAGTTCATCATAAAAGATCTTGCGTCGCGCCTGTCTGTTCAGCCACTCGGTAAAGACTTCATTCAAATTCAATTGCAAAGTGGTAAATCAGAAGGAATGGAGTCGATGCTGCTCTCTGTCAGAGAGCATTTTGTCGAACAGCTTTTGGCTCCTGAGCGTTCTTCGATTAAAGATTCGAGTCATTTTTTGACTATCCATATCAACAAACGCAGGGAAGAACTAGACAAGGCTGAACAAGCTTTTGCAGAGTATAAAAATACTTACTCAGACGCGACGCCCGAAATGCAAGCTCAAAGCCTTACTCGCCTTGCTAGCCTCAAACAAACGCTAGCCGAAAAGGAGGCGGAGCTTGCTGGTGTTTCACGAAGTCTAGGCAGTTTGGATCAACAACTATCCAAAACGAACCCGGTTATCGGTAAACTGGAAGAGCAAATCATCGACATTCGTAGTGAACTTACCCTGCTTCGCGCTAAATACACAGAGGCGCATAGTTTGGTGCAAGGTAAGTTGCGAGAATTAAACCGGTTGGAGCAGGAACGCTCGGTACTCTTGAACTCTAAACAACCAGAACTAAACAGTGCTCAACTATGGGATATCGCGAGCAATACCACAGTAAACAGTCTTGGCGAAGCACAGCCTCTACTTGTCTCCCAACTACATCAATTACAAATGATGCGCGGACGTTTTGAAGCACTTACGGAAGAAACCAACAGCTTGCGAGATATGATCCAAGAATTAGAGCGAAATGCGCACCAATTTGGGAGCACAGCAACAGAAATCAACCGCTTAGCTCGTGACGTCGCAGTGAAGAGAGAAATGTATGATGAACTCGTCGAACGCTATGAGATGGCCCAACTAACGGGTTCTTTGGGAGAGTTTGAAGAGAATAAGCGCGTAAAAATCATTGATGAACCGTTCACGCCAACGATTCCAACTAACTTACCTAGTTTTGTATTTGTCACTTTAGGATTTATTGGTGGCGCTGGTTTAGGCATTGGATTAGCGACGATACTTGAGTTAGCCGATAACTCTATCCGCTCAAAAAGAGCATTAGAAAAACACCTTGGTGTTCCTGTCATCACCACTTTACCTAACGTAGTGTACGGAAACTAACCGCCATAAGAACTCATTTACAAGCACTCGGTCGGCGAGTGCTTTTCTTTTACTACTGCCTTATACAGCCTCATAGCATGTCCACTAATATGAATCTCAAATTGAGAATAAACATAGAAACTCACACGAACTGAAGCTAACTTATTGTTTTTAAATGCTTAATTTCTTGGCACGTTGTCTGCAATTCCTAAATAAACAAAGAACTCAACGAGGGTTTGAAAATGGAAGTCAGACAAAAGCACAATAACACTAAGCACAGCAAAAAAGTGATATTACACGTCGTGCAGCACTTAGCTCCTGGCGGCTTAGAAACGCTCGTACTAGAAATGCTTCGTTTTGCGCAGCCAAACCATTCCGTTTTTGTCGTAAGTTTAGAGGGAAGCAAAGCGCAAGCACTGCAATGCTGGCAAAAACTATTGCCCTACCAAGGCCAACTGCACTTTCTTAATAAAAGACCTGGATTCAGCGGGAAGACCATCGCTACACTGACTTCAATGATAAAAAGAATGCGACCAGACGTGGTCCACACTCACCATATCGGACCACTCTTATATGGTGGGATTGCGGCACGTTTAGCGCACGTACCTGTAGTTATTCATACCGAACACGACGCATGGCACCTTAATAACAAAAAATCAGCTCGACTGCAGTCCCTACTGCTAAAAATGATTCGTCCACATGTGGTTGCCGATGCGAACTTTGTCGCCGAACAAATCCAGACAAAACTGAATTACCGCAAAGTCTGCACCATTCACAATGGAATCGATTGCCAGAAGTTTAAAAGCGGTGACCAAACGGCAACAAGACACTTGTTTGAACTTCCAACCGACAAAATCGTGATTGGCGTTGCCGGGCGTCTAGAAGCAGTTAAAGGCCATAAAGTGCTTATCGAAGCCTTCTCTCATCTTACGCCAAACACACACCTAGCAATAGCCGGTGATGGTTCTCAGCGAACTCAATTGGAAGCACAAGTTAGAACGTTAAAACTTGAAGATCGAGTAACCTTTTTAGGTTTGGTGGACGATATGCCCAGCTTTTACCAAAGCCTAGACTTGTTTTGCTTACCATCACTTCAAGAGGGCTTTCCTCTCTCAACCCTCGAGGCTCAAGCATGTGACATTCCTTGCGTCGCGACGGATGTTGGCGGCGTGAAAGAGACGCTCTGTCCGAACAACAGCACACTGGTTGAAGCAAATCGCGTGTTTTTGTTGGCCGAAGCGTTATCACAACAACTGGAATCATCACACCGCTCTCCTCGAACTTTTATTCTCAAACACTTTGATATCAGAGACATGGTGAGTCGCTACTCACGTTTGGCCAAGGAGGCTAGCTATGAATGATTTACTTTGGATTATAGGGTTTGGTTTATCCGCATTTTTGATTGTCTATCATCACGTTGGGTACCCACTGCTCCTTAAATGGCTTCCTTTAAAACAGCAAGACGAAACCAAAGCACCATTTGTAGAGCGAGCTTACAAAGCCTCCAAAGCAGATAACCAGCTACCCTCTATTACTGTCATCGTGCCCGCCTACAATGAAGAACAATGGATAGCAGAGAAGATCCGTAACCTTGCGAGCCTAGATTACCCGAGGGATAAATTAAGGGTAGTGATCGCATGTGATGGCTGCACAGATAACACAGCCGAGATTGCTCAAGCGACAATTCAAGAAGCAATCTGCTCTGATACTCTGTTCATTATTAATGATCACCAAGTCAATCGCGGTAAAGTTGCCCTACTCAACGAAGAAATGCGTCATGTTAGCTCGGACATTACCGCACTGAGTGACACGTCGGCATTGATTTCTTGCGATTCTCTGTTGCTAGCTAGTCAGCATTATCAAAATGAGAACGTTGGAGTGGTTAACGCAACATATCAAATAATGAGTACTAATAACCAAGGTGAAGCGGCGTATTGGCGATACCAGTCTCGAGTAAAGCATCAAGAATCCTTGTTAGGTTCAACGATTGGTTCCCACGGTGCATTTTACACTTTCAGAACTCACTTATTTGAACCACTGGAAGTCAGCACCATTAATGACGACTTTATTCTCCCTATGAGAATCGTTTTGCGAGGCTATAGCGCTATTTACGAGCCAAACATGCTGGCTCTTGAACTAGAACAGAGCTCAGACAACGCAGATTTCAAGCGGCGCCTAAGAATTTCAGCGGGTAACATGCAGCAGCTCATGCAATTAAAGAAATTACTGCTACCTCGTTATCGTGGCACTGCCTTTGCATTTCTATCGGGAAAGGTTCTGCGCTTAGCAACACCCTATTTGATGATTGTTTGCTTTATTTGCTCACTACTACTGGCACACAATCCGCTGTTTCAAGTAATGCTGTTCGCACAAGTTGGTATTTACAGCATCGCGCTTATTACTTACTTAATGCCAGCACTTAACACTATTAAACCTTTTAAGCTGATTAGCTACATCGTCATTGGTCATCTCGCCAACTTTATCGGCGGTATGAAGTATTTGCTCGGAATGGAAAATGGACGTTGGAAACGCGTCAACCAATAAGGAAAGCATCATGAAAAACTCACGCTACGATTCAAATGTATGCCACGCAAAAAGAACGTTTGATGTACTGGTTGCAATGCTTATTTTGGTCGTCACTGCACCACTATTCCCATTTATCGCGCTAGCGATCAAAACCACATCGAAAGGCCCTGTGATTTATCGCCAATTGCGAGTAGGACGCTGCACACCAGAAAAAATGGATCTTTTTCAAATCATGAAGTTTCGCACCATGTATATTGATGCAGAGCAACGCTCTGGCGCAGTATGGGCAACTGAAAATGATCCCCGCATCACGCCAGTAGGACGCTTTTTACGCAAAACACGTTTAGATGAACTACCTCAACTGTTTAATGTGTTGAGAGGTGAAATGTCGATGATTGGGCCGCGCCCAGAACGCCCAGCTTTCTACCAGAAATTGGAAGATGAAATCCCCTATTTTGTAGAGCGCACATATGGCGTGTTACCAGGTATCACAGGCTTAGCTCAGGTTAACCAAGGCTATGATGCATGCATTGAGGATGTAAGACGCAAAGTTGGGTTTGACCACAGTTACGCACTAAGCTTAGGTTCGTTTTACTCTTGGATTTCAATGGACCTTTCAATCATGAGCAAAACATTCGTTGTGATGATTGACGGACGAGGTCAATAACTTCCGGTTCTGGTAACGGTCACTCTTGCCACTGGCGGCGCATCTTTTCTATCGTCGCTGGTGGCACATCATGAATGCTTTGATACGCTCCGTGGCACACTTTAATTTCCACCTCGATGCGCCTCTTCATGCAGTAGTCCATGTAACGCTTCATCTCCCAATGTCGAACAAACGTATTGCTCACAATCACAACTTTCCCTTTGTTCAACCACTTTCTAGTTTGCTGAAAACACCACTCATGCGCTTGAGGTAATTGAACCGGTTCAAAGTGATAATCACCTTCATCATTTTCAAAATACATGTCAGCTTCAAAATGCTTAGCACCAAGCTCTATTGCCAGTTGTTTTGCTAAGGTTGTTTTACCTGAACCCGGAAGTCCACGAATAAGAATGAGTTTAGCCAGTGACATAATGCAGTTTAATGAGGTGGAAATAAGCCTAAACTGTAACGAAATTATTGGAAAAGAAAAGTAGAAATAAAAAATGC
Organism: Vibrio sp. 1727; assembly: GCF_033344415.1. NCBI lineage: Bacteria > Pseudomonadati > Pseudomonadota > Gammaproteobacteria > Vibrionales > Vibrionaceae > Vibrio > Vibrio sp. 1727. The sequence continues at coordinate 33,202 of NZ_JAWPOT010000007.1, read as the reverse complement.
CGAGCACATAAGGCTCGGCATTTAAACTCAATCATGGATCGCGTTGTATTTATTTGTAAGCTGGCAGTTCAGTTCTTAACCCTTTCACCAAACTGACACACATCAACAGCAGAACAAAAGTAAACGGTAATCCTGTTGCAACAACGCCTGATTGCAATGCTTGCAGGGCTTCTTTACCACCAACCCAAAGCATTACGGCTGCAATTGCACCTTCAATACACGCCCAGAAAATGCGTTGCGGTACTGGTGCATCAATCTTACCACCGGCGGTAATACTATCGATAACCAGCGAGCCAGAGTCTGACGATGTAATAAAGAATACCAGAATCAGCACGATAGAAAGCATTGAAATCACTGAGCTATACGGAAGCGCATCGTAAACATGGAACAGAGTCAATGAAATATCAGTTAGGCCATTTGCACCTAGCTCACCAACTTTATTCACCACTTGGTCAAGCGCGATACCACCAAACACAGACATCCAAATCAAAGTAACAACTGTAGGAATAACGATGACTGCGAATAAGAATTCTCGAACCGTACGACCTTTAGACACACGCGCGATAAACATACCAACAAACGGTGACCAAGATACCCACCAAGCCCAGTAGAATACCGTCCAGCCGTGCATCCAAGTTTCATCTTCACGACCGTGAGGGTTACTCAATGGAATAATATTTTCAATGTAAGCCATTGTTGTGTCGCGTAGCGAGCTCCACGCCGTATCAAACGTGATGAAGGTAATGAAAATAAGCAGCGCAAACGCAACCACCATATTGACGTTACTCAGTAGCTTAACACCACCATCAATACCACGAATCACTGATAGCACCGCGATAAAGGTAACGAAGGTGATCACAATCATTTGTGTACCAATGCCGCCTTCTAGACCAAAGACATGATTAATACCACTGGTCGCCTGCTGAGCACCCAGACCTAGCGACGTTGCAAGACCAAATAGCGTCGACAAAACGGCAAGGATATCAATAACGTGACCTAACCAGCCCCATGCACGGTCACCAAAAATTGGATAGAACGCCGCGCGCAATGAAAGTGGTAAACCTTTGTTAAAGGCAAAAAACGCTAATGCTAGTGCAACGAGTGCGTAAATACTCCAACCATGTACACCCCAGTGGAACATAGTGGCACCCATCGCGAGGGATTTTGCTTCTTCGGTGTATGGTACTGCGTTAAGTGGCATTCCCCACCAATCAGTGAAATACGCGGTCGGCTCAGCCACACTCCAGAACAGAAGACCAATACCCATACCCGCGGCGAAAAGCATCGACAACCAAGAAACGGTTGAGTGATCCGGCGTTGCTTCTTTGCCTCCTAAGCGGATTTTACCTAGCGGAGAAAAAAGAAGAGCAACGGCGAACAATAAGAAGAAGTTTGTCGACCACATAAAGAACGCATCAAACTGTTCGATAATTCCGTTTTTTAGACCGTTTAATACGTCTCGAGCAGTGGTTGGCTCAACAAGAAGAAGTGAAATCAGACAGAAAACAACGAGCCCCGCACTAATGCCAAAAACCGGGTTATGTATATCGAATCCCCACTTTTGAACGTTATCCTGTCCAACCTGATAATCGGTTGTATCAATACTATATTTTTTAAATGCATTATCCATAAATACAAATTTAACGTGAATTTGAAACGCCCCTCAGGTGAGAAGAGCTCCAATACCGCCCTCCATTAATTTGAACTCTAAAGTTTTAAAGCGGGACGAATTTTAGCAGCAATCACATATTTTTGCAAAAAGTCGTGATTTATTGCATTTTAAGCTCAATTCGAGACAGATGAAGGGGAAATAATATCAACACAAAAATTATGAGGTCTAACGATTGATTTTGTCGTAGGTTGTAGACTAGAAAAGACACAAGAAAGACTTAAGTTCATAGCCAGTCACTGCGCAAATAGAGAAGACCTGCGCTGATTTGGTTTCACAATTAACGACGAAACCAAATCAGCAAACCTTTCATCCAGCGAGCGTTATAAGAAATGGAAGGTGATGTTCCCTGTTACGCTGCTAACGGTATCGCTATCGCCTTCAATATCCACGCCAAACGCTTGATAACTCGCGCCCACAGACACATTGTCAAGCAAGAAGTATTCGGCACCAACACCATACATGTAAGAGACGCCATCATCTTTGTCTAAGTTTCTCAGTCCGCCGTCATAATCAACGTTGAATGCATTGATGCCGCCTTTTGCGTAAACGTGTAACGGGCCGAAGTCGATACTAGGTTTCGCCGCTAAATAGAATGAATCAAAATCAGCACTACCCCTGCTGCCACTCAAAGATAAATCCACTTTGCCGTGGTTAAAGTAGCCTGCCTCAATGCCAATGAATGGCAAAATACCAGTACCGACATGAATACCATAAGTTGTATCATTTTCGCTGTCGATATCGGACTGACCAATTTGACCACCAGCGTAAATCCAAGAGTCAGCCATTGCTGACGTTGAGCACAACGTTAGAGCGAATAACGAGAGTGTTTTTTTCATACTATCCCTTCCTGATCGATTCCTAAGCGAAACATTACGCAAATATGCGCATTTAATCGCCACTATATATTGGAAAGCATAGGCATTTTAAGACTCTAAAAGTGAATAATTTATGTTCAACTTTTGTTTTGTGACTTCCAGACAAAAACACACCGACATAAAGCCGGTGTGTTTCATATGGTGTTAGAAAGCTTGACGCTTATAGGAAATGTAGTGTTGCGTTAACAGAGAACGTGCTGATATCGTCTTTACCAGCAGTGTAGTTCATGTAGCTAGCACCAACAGACATTGGGCCAAAAATGAAGTACTCAGCACCCACACCGTACATTAGGTCCAAATCGTCATCGTCTTTGCCGCCTTTCACTTTTTTGTCCCACTGATGGAAACCACCTTTTGCGTACACGTGTAGCGGACCGAAGTCGATGCTTGGCTTAAGTGCTGCGTAGTAAGAAGTTAGCTTAGTGTCTTGACCATTTACGTTGAACTCACCGTGTTGTGTTACACCAGCTTCAACACCAATGATAGGTAGAATGCCTGTACCAACGTGAACAGAGTATGATGTGTCCGTCTCACCTTTGTAGTCAGACTGACCTACTGTTGCACCACCGTAAATCCAAGAATCCGCCATTGCCGCAGAAGATGCGCCAAGTAGCGCCACTGCTAATAGAGTTTTTTTCATCATCTACCTTTACTCTTTATTATTCCCACGTCTGCATAACTCAGTCGTTGGTACTACAAATAAAGGGAGGCGAACTATTGCCTCCCAGAACTAAAAAATAATGCTTATTGAGTTACTAGCAATTAGTGTACCAGCAACTTCTTAAGCGATAATTACAAATCTGACACTATTTTACTGGTTGATTAGCAAGCATCAATCGCGTTTTTGACTCGTTTATCAGAAACAGGATAAGGAGTGCCTAATTGTTGAGCAAAGTAACTCACGCGAAGTTCTTCAATCATCCAACGCACTTCTTTTACATTTTCAGGAATGGCCACACCTTTCGGGATCTTGTTCAGCAACTCTTTATAGTCTTGAGTCACAGATTCAATCTTCAGCATATGTAAACGATCTTTGTTTGGATCGATTGGCAACTTCTCCATACGACGCTCTATCGCGCGCATGTAGCGAAGAATATCCGGCAAGCGCTTCCAGCCACATTCCGTTGCAAAGCCTTTGAAGATCAAGCCTTCAATTTGTGCTTTGATATCGGACAGAGCAAACGCCATTGTGAAGTCGATCTTGCCTTTTAGCTTCTTATTGATGCTAAACGCCGTGGTCAGAATAGTCTCAACCTGTTGAGCGATCTCTACAACGGTGTCACCCAATTCAGCACGAACGTGTTCTTTCAATGCTTCGAACTTCTCTGGCTCCCAAACTAAACCACCCTGCTCTTCAATAAGCTTATCGACACCGCAGGCAATGCAGTCATCTATCAGATCAAGCACTTTGCCGTAAGGGTTAAAATACAACCCCAACTTCGATTTGTTCGGTAAGTTAGCGTGCAAATATTTAATTGGAGACGGTACATTCAACAAAATCAAACGACGCTGGCCAGCGCGCATTGCGGTGATCTGCTCGTACTCCGTTTCGTAGAGTTTGATTTCAACGCTGTCTTTGGTATCAACAAGCGCCGGATACGCTTTTACATCGTAGCCGCCACGTTTTTGTTGATACACTTTCGGCAATTCTCCAAAACTCCACGTATGCAGACCTTGCTGTTCGATATCGTCATCCGCAACTTTGGAAAGCGTTTCTTGAACTTTGTCTTTCAAACTTTCTTTCAGTTCATGAAGGTCTTTGTTTTCCTTCAGTTTACGATTTCGGTGATCAACCGCACGAAACGTGACTTTCAAGTGCTCAGGTACTTGTTCCAAGTTCCAGTCTTCACGCAGCACTTCTACGCCCGTCATGCGTCGCAACTCTTTCTCCAATGAATCTAACAGCGGAGCTTCCATTGGCGTAACGCGCGCTAAGAATGCATCGGCATAGTTCGGCGCAGGCACAAAGTTCTTACGAATTGTCTTTGGCAACGATTTAATCAAGCTAACCACAAGCTCATGGCGTAAACCTGGGATCTGCCAGTCAAAGCCCGCTGGTTCAACTTGGTTTAAAATCGGCAACGGCAAATGCACTGTGACACCGTCACTATCATCGCCTGGTTCAAATTGGTAACTCAATTTGAGCTTCAAACCATTTTGATGCCAGAAGTTCGGGTAATCCAAATCGGTCACATGGCTAGCATCACCCTTGAATAGCATCTCTTTTTCAAAGTTCAGCAGTTCCGGATTTTCTTTAGATGCCTTTTTCCACCACGTATCGAAATGCTTACCAGACACCACTTCGGTGCCAACGCGTTGGTCATAGAAATCAAACAGCTCATCATCATCCACTAAGATGTCTCGACGACGAGATTTATGCTCAAGCTCTTCCACTTCTTGCAGAAGCTTACGGTTTTGCTTAAAGAACGCGTGTTTGGTTTCCCATTCACCCTCAACCAATGCACTACGAATGAAGATTTCGCGACTTATGGTCGAATCGATACTGCCGTAGTTGACCAAGCGTTTCGGTACGATTGGTACGCCGTAAAGCATGACTTTTTCGTGCGCCATCACCGCAGCGCGTTTCTTCGACCAATGTGGTTCGCTGTAACTGCGTTTAATAAGGTGTTTAGCTAACGGCTCAATCCATTCTGGCTGAATCTTTGCGATGATACGACCCCAAAGTTTTGAGGTTTCCACCAACTCAGCAGACATGATCCACTTAGGCTGTTTCTTGAATAGACCTGATGCAGGGAAGATATGGAAACGAGCATTACGCGCGCCTTGATATTCATTCTTTTCTTGGTCTTTCATGCCGATGTGCGACAGCAAACCAACCAAAATGGCATTGTGTACGCCATGGTAAGAAGCGGGCTCGTCGTTAAGCTTGAACTCCATCTCACGCATCGACTGATGAATTTGGAAGTACACGTCTTGCCACTCGCGAACGCGCAAGTAGTTCAAATAGTCTTGCTTACACTGTTTGCGGAACTGATTGCTAGACAAGGCTTTTTGCTGCTTTTGGATGTATTCCCACAAATTCACAAATGTCAGGAAGTCCGACTCTTCATGGAAGAAGCGACGATGTTTATCGTCTGAAGATTGTTGTTTGTCGGAAGGACGCTCGCGTGGATCTTGAATCGACAAGGCAGCTGCGATGATCATCACTTCTTTAAGCGCACCATATTTTGGCGCTTCCAATACCATACGCGCCAAGCGCGGATCGATTGGCAAACGCGCTAATTGGCGACCAATGGAAGTCAGGCGCTTTTTCGGGTCTTTTACCTCAGAGTTAATCGCACCAAGCTCTTCCAGCAAACGCACGCCGTCTTGGATGTTACGTTTATCCGGTGCTTCCACAAACGGAAACGCTTGAATATCACCCAAACCAAGTGCCGTCATTTGCAAGATAACCGACGCTAGATTGGTACGTAGGATTTCAGGATCAGTAAACTCTGGGCGTGACTCAAAATCTTCCTCTGAGTACAGACGAATACAAATACCCTCTTCCACACGACCACAACGACCTTTTCGCTGGTTCGCACTCGCCTGAGAAACTGGCTCAATTGGAAGACGCTGAACCTTAGTACGGTAACTGTATCGACTGATACGCGCCGTACCCGGGTCGATAACGTACTTAATGCCCGGAACAGTTAGCGAGGTTTCTGCCACGTTGGTTGCCAGTACAATTCGGCGACCAGTATGAGGTTGGAAAATCTTATTCTGCTCACCTGCCGACAAACGCGCGTAAAGCGGCACAATTTCCGTGCTCTTCAGATTACGTTTGGACAATGCATCTGCGGTATCACGGATTTCACGTTCACCGTTCATGAAAATCAGGATGTCACCTAAACCTTCATCGCACAGTTCATCTACCGCTTCGAAGATGCCTTCAAGCTGGTCACGATCATTGTCGTCATCACCGCTTAGTGGGCGGTAACGTGTTTCTACCGGGTAAGTACGACCCGATACTTCAATGATGGGTGCATTGTTGAAGTGTTTTGAGAAGCGTTCTGGGTCGATGGTTGCCGACGTGATGATCACTTTCAAATCAGGACGACGTGGCAGCAACTCTTTCAAGTAACCCAAGATGAAATCGATGTTGAGGCTGCGCTCGTGCGCTTCATCGATAATGATGGTGTCGTATTGATTCAAGAAACGGTCATGCTGAATTTCAGCCAACAAGATACCGTCCGTCATCAATTTGATTTGGGTATTTTCAGAGATCTGATCGTTGAATCGAACCTTGTAACCAACAAACTCACCAAGCTTGGTTTCCATCTCTTCGGCAATACGGTTAGCAACCGAACGCGCTGCAAGACGACGAGGCTGAGTATGACCAATCAGACCAAATTTACCGCGACCAAGCTCAGCACAGATTTTTGGTAGCTGAGTGGTTTTACCAGAACCGGTTTCACCCGCGACGATAACCACTTGGTTTTCTTCGATCGCTTTCGCAATATCGTCACGTTTTTGGCTTACAGGCAGGATTTCTGGGTACTCAATCGTTGGTTTGTAGTTGCTGCGCTGCTCTGCAACCATCATGGATTTTGCGATGTCTAATGCGATTTCGTCGAACACAGCATGACGCGCTGCGTCCTTCTTAATTTTGCTTGCACCAGAAATACGTTTACTCAAGCGGAAACGGTCGCGCATCATGCACTGATTCAGCGCTTTACGCAGAGATGCAGCACTATTCACTTGAGCCTGAGGTGTTTGAGCTTGTTTCGCTGTCGCTTTTTGCGCACCATTTGACGGTGTCGCTTGCTCTTCAGCTAGATTCTTTTTTGGGGGCTGTGACGAAGTCAAAGCGTTTCCTATTCTTTTCATTACAAAAACTGCGCGGATTGTATCACACAAGATCTGTAACAAGATAACCGAAAGCTCATTCAATTTTTTCGAACATGTTCAGCGAATCGCTAGGCTTTTGAACTCACTTACGTTGCTTATAATGGCTCCCATAGTCGAAAGCACTTATTTAAGGAATAACCATTATGTCTCGTGTACTAGCTCTAAAATCAAGCATCCTTGGCGATTACTCTCAATCAAACAAATTGGTTGAAGACTTCATCAAAAATGTAGACCAAGACAAGCTTACTGTTCGTGATTTGGCTGCAAACCCGCTACCTGTTTTGGACTTCGCCGTTGCGACTGCACTGCGCGCTACGGAAGATCTTTCACAAGAACAGCAAGCGGTAGTCGACTTGTCTGACACCCTTATTGAAGAAGTAAAGGCCGCAGACACTTTGGTTATTGCCGCTCCAATGTACAACTTCACCATCCCGACTCAGCTTAAAAACTGGATTGATTTGATTGCTCGTGCAGGCGTGACATTCAAATACACAGAAAACGGCGTTCAAGGTTTGATTAAAGGTAAAAAGGCGATTGTAGTAACGACTCGTGGTGGTATTCATAAAGATTCACCAACTGACAACGTTACGCCATACCTACGCACTGTACTGGGTTTTGTAGGAATCACTGATGTAGAATTTGTTTACGCAGAAGCGCTAAACATGGGTGAAGATGCGGCTGCAAAAGGCATTTCAGAAGCGCAAAGCCAACTTGCAACAATGGCGTAAGTTAGAATAAACCAGAATACAAAAGGGATTGGTTCGCGCCAATCCCTTTTTGGATCCTGATGCCTTGAACGTATTTATAGGGTCTCTTACATCGTCAAAGACGATTCACTTTCTCCAAGTTGCGTATTGCATCAAGGTAGACTTTTTCTAAAGACCGCTCAGCTTCGCTTATCATATTCTCGATCATCGCATTAAACGCGACATCGCTACGGATTTCTATATTGTCTCCCGCCTTAACGTCAAGAGAGTTGACGTACAACACCAACCATTCATCTCCCTCCAAATGCCCTTCTCCGTGAATGGCAAAAAAGCGTTTAGCAAATTCATAGTTAGTACAATTTATCGCTTCAATTTGAATATTGAATGAGGAGTCGATACTCATGGTGCTCATGCCATCCGATTCATCAGATGCATCACAAACAGCCTTAACTCTGGCACGATATACGAAATTTCTCGTTGAAAGCAGCATAGTATTATTCATCATTACTCATAATGGGCGATAAATAAGTCAGTTGCAAATCCGACCTATATGCATCTCGCGATGCGCTAAAACTCGAACTGGAAATAAATAGTATTGTAGTTGCTCCCACCTTTAATTCGCCCAAACTGGGAAGCGCTTTCAAAAATCGCCGAGCGGTGATGCAATGAATAGCCCACCCACATATTGTTCCAGCTCTTTTGGTTGAAGAGATCGCCTACATTGACATCAAACGAGAAATCTAGGTAGTTGAGCAACTTGCTTGGTGTATAACCCTTGTCTTCCATTTCTGTGCCTTCAATATAGGTAATGCTATCAATGTATGACACACCTTCCGCTACACCAAATCGCCAAGTCGTAGGCCAATTAACCGTATAATAAGCCTTAATCGCCATGACGTATTCTGTGCTCGCAGACTGAACACTGGACGACCAGTGATGAACCAACCCTGGAGTTAAATAAATATCAAGAGGAAAACCAAACAGCTCATCCGTTAATGGATGCCCATAAAACAATGAAGTAAGTTGATTGTCGTATGGGTCTTTTTCTCTCTCAAAGCTAAATATTTCACCGATGTTCGAAGGCGTCGCCCAACCATGCGCAATACGTAGGTATGCTTTATTGCTCAGTGTTGGTTTCGGAGCTTTGCTTTTATCGTTGAAAAAGCCAAAACCGACAAACACTTCTCCCTGATATCGATCTTCTACAAGCTGACTGTTGTAGGCGTTATCATCTAAGCGAGTAACACTCGTCTCACCCAATAAATACAAATTTGAAGTTACATGGTAACGAGCTTTAATACCAAGATTGGTGTCAAGTCCAGCTCCAATTCTCTCGCCAGTAATATCCTTAAAGGAATAGTATTCACTATTGAAATCAGCGTCTTTGTATCGAATCGTAATCGATGGCTCTAATTCCCAATCACCAAATACATAATTGGCAGCAAGGCGGTAATTAGAGTGAAACTGGAGTTCGTCGTCCGTCATCAACTCTACTTCTGCGCGCCAATTGTCGTTAATGCTATAACGCACTTGCCCACCGAAATCGACTCTGTCCCCTTCATTAGCATTTTGTAGCGACATGGGAATATCGACAAATCTCAATCGCATGAGTGCGCTCGCGCGCCAGTCGGAATCACTCTCGTTATACAAAAAAGCGCCACCTTCAATGCCATTGATATACACATGTTGGTTTTCAAAGAACATCATTGGTACAAATGTACTCACCGTAGAGTCATTATCGGCGGTATAAAACGGAATCGATGCTGTGCGATACATCGCAGCAATCCCCCACGTTTGTTCTTCTGAACCATGCGCAGAAGAAACTGCCGCAGCTAAAGGTAAAGCGAGTGTTGTTAGAATTAATCTCTTCATGAGTTCGAAAAATGTTGGTTGAGAAGCAGGCAAACATCAATGATTTGCCATTAAAAGCTTATGTTCTGCTGATGATAGCCGTTACAATGGCAAATGTTGTCATCCTCGTGACAGTTTGAGTCCCAAGATCATATTAATATTGCACGACTAGGTGAGCTTGTTTGCGAATATTTTACCATCACAACAAGCGCTTAAACTCTAGCTTAGTTCTAAATCAAACATAATGAAGTAAAAAGTGAAAGCATCAGAACTCATCTCTACCTTGAATCATTTACCCGCAGATACAGACCCAGACATTGTGATGGGAGAAGCATGGCTGCCAGAGAGGTTGATAGGGACTCAACTCGATGGTGACATGTTGTTTTTGCACTTTGATAATGCACCAGAAGATGGTCAAGGTGACGAAGAAGGGCGTGGCTTCGTCGAACACGAAATCGACCTAATTAGAACTCGGCTTCAGCAAATTTTGGATGAAGACAGTGATAACGCGTCAAAAGCCGATGCGATGCTTGGTTTGTTCCTTATGGGACATGAACTTAGTAGCTCGCAAGTTATCGAAATATTAGAAGAAGAAGCTGACACATAAGGAGCCGTTTTGCCAGCATTGATGAACACGACTGAAATTTCTTCACTTCCTCTTGTCGTTGCAGGTCCGATCCTACGTAAAGTGACCGCAACTGAAATCAATATTTGGCTAGTCACCACCCAACGCTTGGAGGGTATGGTGCAAATTACGGATGAAAATGCCTCCATCCTTTATCAAGCCCCTTTAAGTGAACAAAAAGAACAGCTTCAAATCGGCCTCAATGCGTGGTGTTGCTTACTTAAATTAGAAGGCGAGTTTCCAACCCATCAAGCGTTACGCTATCAAATAAAAACGCAATATGGATTAGTGACGGAACTGCTCCCTCACCTGACTTATGAGCGAGATAATACGCCAAACTTGGGTATTGAGTTCCTCGTTAGTGAAAAAGCGGATTATCTCCTACATGGCTCTTGCCGTAATCCCCATCACTTCAGTGATGATACATTGGTCGCTGCGGATCATAAAATCGCGTCTCAATCCATTGAAGAAAGACCGGATATGCTCATCATGAGTGGTGATCAAATCTATGCAGACCATGTTGCAGGCCCCACTCTCGATGCCATTGAGCAAGTCATAGCTTTATTGGGTTTGCCAGGCGAAGAATTCGATCAAGCTCCGATAAAAAATACCAATGAGCTCTACCAACACCCTGCTTGCTATTATGGTCGAGATAAATTGTTGCCTCATTATGTGAGTGATGACAGTTTACTAAGTAAGTTTTTTCCACACCGAGGGACACCAATATTCAGCGCCAAAGAGTGTGAGAATCACCTAATAAGCTTTGCTGAGTGCTTTGCAATGTACTTATTGGTTTGGTCTCCGACCTTGTGGAAGCTTGTTCGAACGGATCGTTTATTAGAAAACGAATTTACTGTCGGCGGAGAAGTTCTTGAACCCAAATGGCAGCAGCAATGGCGCGAAGAAAAAAAACAAATTGATAAATTCGTCGCAGGTCTGGACAAGGTTCAACGCTTACTCGCTCACATTCCAACCTATATGATTTTTGATGATCACGATGTCACCGACGATTGGAATCTCACCATAGGCTGGGAACAAGCCGCATACAGCAACACGTTTGCAAAACGCATTATCGGTAATAGCTTGATTGCTTACTGGCTTTGCCAAGGTTGGGGAAATGCGCCAGAAAAATTCAATGATGAATTTATGAGCCTCGCTCAACGCTTTATCGATGAGCGAGGCTCGCAAACCCAAGATGCATTTATTCAATATTTGTATCGCTTTGAGAATTGGCACTACACCATTCCTACGACACCAAAAGTTGTCGTGCTAGATACACGAACCAGACGCTGGCGTTCTGAGTCTAAAATGAACAAACCTTCTGGCTTAATGGACTGGGAAGCGATGATTGAGTTCCATCAGGAGCTCGTGCATCAAGACAAGGTTGTTATTGTTTCTGCCGCGCCAATGTTTGGTGTGAAATTTATCGAAGCACTACAACGTGTGGTGACCATGCTTGGTAAACCATTGATGGTTGATGCTGAAAACTGGATGGCGCATCCAGGCAGTGCGAATACCTTGATCAGTATTTTCACTCACACCAAAACCCCGACTAACTTTGTCATTCTGTCTGGTGATGTGCACTACTCTTTTGCATACGATATTAAGCTCCGCTATCGAAAAAACAGTCCGAATATCTATCAAATCACCTGTAGTGGAATTAAAAATCAGTTCCCTACACAACTGCTCAATATTTGTGATGGCCTAGATAGACTGCTATACAGCCCTCGCTCACCTTTAAACTGGTTCACAAAACGTAAACGACTCAAGATTTACAAACGCGCACCAAGTACGCACAACTTTTATCGCTTGGTTAACCATAGTGCCATTGGTGAGCTACGCCTTGATGATGAAGGCAAACCAAGTCAAATTAGTATTCTGACGAGTGATGGTGACGAAGTTCATTTTCCACCGACACGTGCTGAAAGCTGAGTATCAATCCCAAAATGACTTGCCCTTTGTAAGAGGCAAGTCACCTTGAACTAACTCAGGAGTTTAGTTTTTTTGGGGAGAAAGTGGCCGTTCTTAAATGTCAACGGCGTGCTAAATTTGGTATCGCACCTTGAGATCTTCCGTATTTATTACCATGTTAACCAAATAAACAATAGCTCGGTGTTCATTATGTTTAATTCTCTCACATCATTATTTAAACAACTCATTGATGGCTCTGATTTAAGCCAAACCAACACACTTTCCCCTAACATGGCTATCGCGTGTTTGCTTTGTGAAGTTTCTGGCGCAGACCATAGTGTCGATGATAGAGAACAAGAAACAAAGCGCTCTTTATTGATGAAACTGCTTTCGTTAAATGAAGAAGAATCAAATACTTTGTTAGAGCAAGCGCAACAGAAAATAAAAGATTCCGCTTCGCTGTACGACTTTACCTCTCAACTAAGAGAACTGACTCAAGAAACTCGTTACAACTTAATCAAAAGCATGTGGGAAGTCGCTTACGCAGACGGCGAAATTGACCCGCTAGAAGACGCGGTGATCCGTAAAACAGCAGAGCTACTCTATGTTGATCACAGCGAGTTCATTCGAGCGAAGTTACAGTCTCAGTAAAGTGACGAGATGAGTATATAAGTCGCTGGCTAACTCTAAGCTACCCCTAGAATGACAACAGATATCGCTTCTGTAGCCATAAAAAAACGCGCACTCTGCGCGTTTTTCAATAAGCCAACGACATTGTTATTAAAATACTGGTCAAGGTATGTGTTTAGCTCTTTCCACACTAAACAGACTGCATGACAAAACAACAATGGTTGGATGATTATTTAATTACAAGCTAGCTAGGTTCGAATAACTAAAACATGGTCAAAGCAAGCTTAGCTAAGTTGTATGCATCTACATAGCCAGAGTGTTGACGCCCTTCCCAGTCTATTCCTTTTGCTTCTTGAGCGGCTCGATGGCCTATACGTTTATCTTTAAGACGATTTTGAATACGGTAGAGTGTCGCTAAGTTGATGAACTCTGTGAACGGTGCTTCAATACCTTTTTGCTTACACTCTTCTAGAAGAATGAGGTCATCTCGCCCCCAAGATGCAAAGATTTTGTTGCGACCACCGAAGTTCTTAACCATGGATTTAAGCACTTCTTCTAGTGGGCGTCCTTGTTTTTCAATCTTACGTGGTGTGATGCCCGTTAACTCAGCGCAAAACAGAGACACTTCATCGTGTTCTGGTTTCACGTAGTATTGAGCACGCTTGACTATCTCACCTTTAGACAAATCTATTTCAGCTAACCCCACTTCGATAATTTCACCCGTGCTGCCGACGCCATTTTCGTTCCAGCAACACATTTCTAAATCGAAGCATACAATACGGTTATGGTTCATAGTTTGCCTTGGTTCCTAACATAAAATTTAAAGCGTGCGATTCTATCGTAACACGGCGTAAAACTCGAATTTGTGCGCCCATTTAATCGCCGATCGACACATTATTACGGCCGTTTTTTTTACTCAAATAGAGTTGACTGTCCATTTTGTGATACAAGCTCTCAGGATCTTCTTCTTTATGGATAACCGCACCGATACTCAACGTACAGATGATTGACGCATCACCATAATCAAAAGCCGTACTTGCCACAACACTCCGTAACTTTTCTAGGTAAGCTTCTAGCACCGCTCTATCAATGACTTTAGAAATAATACAAAACTCGTCACCACCAGCGCGGTAAAACTTATCTCCCGGTTTTAAATTAGCACTGACCAGCTTAGTGACATGTTGCAACGCTTCATCTCCACCTAAATGGCCGTGTTTGTCATTAATCACTTTGAAGTGGTCGATATCAAAACCAACCAAGGCGAAGTTAACACCTTTGTTTATCTGATTAAGCAAGTGATCGTTGAATGCTCGGCGATTCAGTAGTTGAGTTAGAGGGTCTCGCTCTGCCATTCTTTTTAATTCAACGGTTTTAAGCTCCAACATGACCGCTAAGCGCTCTTTTTCTCGAGACTGTAAATTCACAATCCAACTGATCAAAAAGGCGATTACCAATCCGGCTAGCGTCGTGCCCGCTAAAATAGAACGCTCCCAAGCTGAGACTGCGTCAGAAAGTTTAAAGTCAATACGCCATTCACGGTTAGGCAGTTGAATGGTTCGGCTTATAACGGTTCCTCGAATGTTATCCCAGCTAGAACTTTGAAAGAGAACAGGGTCATCTGCTGCGTCGAATCCCAAGTCTTCTACGCGCACCGACATATCGAGCTCCGTCGCGGTTTTCGTAATCAAATCCTCAAAGTAAACCGTACTTCGGATAACACCGGTCACTACTCCTAATAAATATTTGTTCTCGAAGTCGAACACTGGATGGAACACCAGCAACCCAGTCTTAGGTATGGACTTGTCATAACCATCTTGCAGTAAGCGAACTTTATCCGAGACATTCGCTCGCCCATTTTCGGAAATATCATCCAAGATTAAATCGAAGCGTTTGCGCGAAAAATAGAAACCCAATAGAGAAAGGTTTTCCGGTGTTCTTGGGTAGATATCCGACGCGATAAAAATTGGCTCATTGTGTTCAAAAATGTACCCGTAGGTTTTGGGACCATCTTTAGGAACGGTAAACGGTTGGAAATTTGGAAATTTTTGACGGGTCTTTAAAATATGTTCATCAAGATCTTCGAATTCGACCTTTTGCATCCATTGAAGTCCAATGAGACTTCGTGAGCTATTAATCACTTGTTCCGCATACATGGGAAACGATGGCCAATAGCTTCGCTCAATCGAATGGAAAAAGTTTGCGCCCGCACCAATGAACTTTAGATCATTCTCGACGTTTGCTTTAAGTGATTCTGCTTGTCGGTCGGCTAAAGTATCAAACGTCGTCTGTGTATACCGTTGCTGCATTGTATAAGCAGCACCTACTACACCAGCAGTGACACATAAAGTCGCCAAAAAAGCTAAAATAGAGTCTGAATGTCGTTTTATAAAGCTCTTATGAGCGGTGCTTTGTGTCATATCGTAATTTTTGATACTTCCGTAAGTTAAACTTCGGGATCTATTGAAATACTGCGTTAGCAATGCACAAACATCAAGCAACAACCTATATTGGGGAGTCTGATCGTCGATTTTTCACGCTGTTCGTACGGTATAGTCACGAATTATTACAGCCTTAAGCCTTGAATATGCTACCATCCGTCATCATTTTAATGTCTAAACTTGGTGCAAGATCGCAAAGACGATCGTTTTAGTGAACAAATATGAGCCAATACTGAGCACCAATAAATCAATAGAAAGAGAAAAAACGTCATGAACATTGATTTGAACCTAATTCCTCAAACGTTCGATATGCTTCACGCTGGCCTAACCGCATCGAGCGTTTTGCTTCTTCTAGTTGCAGTGTCGCGCAAATCAAAAGTGGTCGAGAAAGTGGTAGAAAAACCAGTCGAGAAAATCGTCGAGGTTGAGAAACCAGTTGAGAAGATCGTTGAAGTAGAAAAAGTAGTGGAAGTAGAGAAAGTCGTCGAAAAAGTGGTGGAAGTTGAATCAAAACTTGCAACCGCGTCAACGGACTCTGCAATGCAGCTGCTTTCTATCATGCAACAAGAAGCTCGTTTGATTGACTTCCTAAAAGAAGACCTAACGTCATTCTCTGATGAAGAAGTAGGCGCAGCTGCTCGCGTAATCCACACTGGCGGTCAGAAAGTACTGAACGACTACGTGACGCTAGCGCACGTTCGTAACGAAGACGAAGAAACTCGCATTACGGTTGAAGAAGGCTTCAACCCACAAGAAATCCGCCTAACTGGCAACGTAACAGGCAGCGCGCCATTCAACGGCACGCTAGTTCACAAAGGGTGGAAAGCAACATCAATGACGTTGCCTAAACTGGCTGAGAACTACGATGCATCTGTGATCGCTCCAGCTGAGGTTGAGCTGTAATGGAACACATGAACCAAGAAAACCATTCTCAAGAAGCGTCTGTTGAAGCTCAACAGACGCCTAAATTCAGTGTTGGTATCGACTTAGGTACAACACACTGTGTCATGTCTTTTGTTGATACACACAACGAAGACGCTCGCGTTGAAGTGATGCCTATCCCGCAGTTGACTGCGCCGGGTACGGTAGAAACTCGTAGCCAATTAGGCTCTTTCCTTTACCAGCCGCACGAGCACGAAATGAACCCGCAATCACGCGTTCTTCCGTGGTCGAGCGAGCCAAAAGCTCTAGTTGGTGCAATTGCACGTAACCTAGGTTCGAAAACGCCAATTCGTCTTGTTGCAAGTGCGAAATCTTGGCTTTGCCACGCTGGTGTAAACCGTCGTGATGCTTTCCTGCCAGCAGGTAGCCCAGAAGAAGTGGAAAAAGTCTCCCCTCTTCGTGCGACAGAGCTTTACCTAGAGCATCTAAAAGACGCTTGGAATCACGCGAACCCAAATCACAACCTTGCCGATCAAGACGTGACTATTACGGTTCCTGCTTCTTTTGATCCTGCTGCTCGCGATCTAACTGCAGAAGCAGCACGTAACGTTGGCTTTGTGCACCTAACGCTTCTAGAAGAGCCACAAGCTGCGCTTTACAACTGGATTGATAACAGCAACGACAAATGGCGCGACGAAGTTGAAGTTGGCGACATCGTGCTTGTGGTCGATATCGGTGGTGGTACAACCGACCTTTCTTTGGTTGAAGTAACTGAAGACGGCGGCAACCTAACTCTGAACCGTATCGCGGTAGGTGAACACATCCTACTTGGCGGTGACAACATGGATCTTGCACTTGCGTACCGCTTGAAGATGAAGCTAGCGCAAGAAGGCAAAGAGCTACAGCCATGGCAAGTTCAGGCAATGACACACGCATGTCGTGACGCGAAAGAAGCGTTATTGAACGACAGCGAACTTCAGTCAGTGCCAATCGTAGTACCAAGCCGTGGTTCTAAACTGCTTGGCGCAACGCTGAAAACAGAACTGACTCAAGAAGAAGTACAACAAACACTGGTTGACGGCTTCTTCCCTCAAGTTGCGATTACGGACCACCCTGTTCAACGTAACCGTGGTGCACTAACGCAAATGGGTCTGCCTTACGCACAAGATGCAGGCATTACTCGTCACATTGCTGCGTTCTTGTCTAAACAAGCTAACGCCCTTTCTGCTTCAGGAAATGACGCAGAAGCAGCAGCCCAAGATTTCAACCCATTCGCTAACATGCCTGGTATGCCAGGTGCGGATGCGACGCAATCGGCTGACTTCATCAAGCCAACAGCAACCCTATTCAACGGTGGTGTTCTGAAATCGAAACTTCTAGCAACTCGTCTAGAAGACACGATCAACGAATGGCTCCTTGAAGCAGATGCTGAAATGGCGAAACGCCTAACAGGTGTGGATCTAGACCTTGCGGTTGCTAGCGGTGCGGCTTACTACGGCTCTGTACGTCGTGGTCAAGGCGTTCGTATCCGCGGTGGTATTGCTTCGGCGTACTACGTGGGTATCGAAAGTGCAATGCCAGCGATTCCTGGCATGGCGCCTCCAATGGAAGCACTTTGCGTTGCACCATTTGGTATGGAAGAAGGTTCCAGCGTTGACGTACCAAGCCAAGAGTTTGGTTTGATCATCGGTCAGCCAGTTAACTTCCAATTCTTCGGCTCAACCGTTCGTCGTGATGACCTAGCAGGTACTCACCTAGACTACTGGGCACCAGAAGAGCTTGAAGAGCTTCCAGAAATCCAAGTAACGTTGCCTGTATCTGAAGGTCGTCGTGAAGGTGAAGTGGTTCCAGTAACTCTTGCTTCTCGCGTCACAGAGCTTGGCACGCTTTACTTAGAAGCCATCGCCGCAGATAACGGGCAAAAATGGCATGTTGAGTTCGATGTGCGCGAAGACGCGAAAAGTGACTCAAACGAAGAACAATAATTAGAAGTCAAACGGCATCCAATCGGGTGCCGTTTTTAAATACACGAAGGTTTGGTTTTGTATGGCATCTCCTCGTTTTCTTGTTGGTATTGACCTTGGCACCACAAACACTGTGGTGGCGTATTGTGAAATCACCGACAACCTTGAACAATCCGAAGTATCCCTATTCGACATCGACCAATTGATTGGTCCGGGTGAAGTGGTTCGTAAACCATTGCTGCCCTCTTTCCGCTATCACCCTGCGGTTGGTCAAATCTCCCCTTCTGACCTAACACTCCCTTGGGAAAACGAACCTGTATCTGGCGATATTAGTAATGTAATCGTGGGTGAATGGGCTCGTGAATTAGGCGCTAAGGTGGAAGGACGTCAGGTATCCAGTGCTAAAAGCTGGCTATCACACCAAGCAGTGGATCGTAGTTCAGACATTCTTCCTTGGGCTGGCGCGCAAGACGTGGACAAAGTATCCCCCGTCATTGCCAGCGCAAGCTACCTCAACCACATTCGTCAAGCATGGAACTACCGTCACCCTAGCAATAAGCTAGAAGACCAAGATGTGGTTGTGACCGTTCCAGCGTCGTTCGATGAAACCGCTCGTAAACTCACGCTTGAAGCTGCACAGCTAGCTGGTTTGAAGAAAATCGTCCTGCTCGAAGAGCCACAAGCCGTATGTTACGATTGGTACGCACGCCACCAGCAAACCGCAGCTGATGAACTCAAAGAGTTACCGCTGATTCTGGTGTGTGATGTGGGCGGTGGTACTACCGACTTGAGCTTGATTGAAGCCAGTTTCTCTTCTCAAGATGAACTAGCCCTTGATCGTATTGGTGTTGGCGAACACTTGATGCTGGGTGGTGATAACCTCGACTTAGCATTAGCACACCTTGCAGAGAGCCGCTTCAACCAAAGTAAGAAGCTCACTGCAGCAAGCCTAACTAAGCTGATTCAGCAAACTCGCAAGGCGAAAGAAAACCTACTTTCAGCGAGTGCACCTGAAGAAGTGAAAATCACCATGCTGGGCAGCGGCTCGAAACTTCTTGGCGGAACAAAGAGTATTGGGCTGAGCAAACAAGAAGTGCACCAAATCGCTTTAGATGGCTTCTTCCCGCTTTCTGATTTCAGTGAAGTACCAGATAAACGCCGCAGCGCGGTTGTCGAGTTTGGTCTTCCATACGTTGCCGACCCAGCAGTGAGCAAACACGTTGCCGAGTTCTTAACGACGCATCAGCAAGTCTCTCGTGCCGCACTTGGCATTGAAGACGACAAACAAAATGCCATTCCAGTCGGTTTGCTACTCAATGGTGGTGTGTTCAACAGTGAGCTTGTGACTGAGCGTGTCACTACCCTACTTTCCGATTGGCGCGGCGCACCAGTTACGGTATTAGACAACCCACATCCAGATTGGTCGGTTGCACTGGGTGCTGTTGCATTTGGTAAAGCGCGTCGTGGCGCACAACTTAAAATTGGTGGTGGCGCAGCGCGTTCTTACTTCTTGCACCTTCAAGAGAAAAACAAGATGGGCAAAGCGCTTTGTTTGCTTGCAAAAGGTACAGAAGAAGGTCACGAAATCCGCTTAAGTGGTCGTCGTTTCTCGCTTACCCTAGGTGAGCCCGTTCGCTTTAACCTGCTGACTTCTACCCACGACACCTTAACCAATAACACCGCCATTCAAAACGGTGTGATGGTTGACGTTGATCCGGACTTGTTTGCTCCTTTGCCGCCTTATATCACCACCCTTGAAGGTGAAGGTGCCGAACTGCAAGCCAACCAGAAAGAGCGTGTAGAAGTACAACTGGCATGTCAGTTGACTGAAGTCGGCACACTTAAGATGGAATGTGTCAGCGCAGAAGACGATAGCAAACGTTGGGAGCTAGAATTCGAAGTTCGTAACAAGCAAACCGATGACAGCGAGCAAGTTAAGCTTCACCCTAAACTGAACGAATGTAAGGAGCTGGTCGCTCGCCTTTACAGCGGTAATAAGAAAAGCGCGGAAAGTAAAGAGATCAAAACCTTAGCCAAAGATCTTGAGAAGAAACTGGGCAAACGTGATGAATGGGATTTCACTACCCTACGTCAACTGTTCGATACCTTTGCACAAGGTCGTAAGCGTCGCCGTCGTTCTGAACAACACGAGAAAAACTGGCTTCGTTTGGCAGGTTTTGCACTGCGTCCGGGCTTTGGCGATCCAACCGACTCATGGCGCATTGAGCAAGTTTGGGGTCTCTACCAGCAAAACATTCAGTTTAAGAACCATCAAGGTTGGACTGACTGGTGGGTATTCTGGCGTCGCATCGCCGGTGGTTTAAGCCAAGAGCAGCAAGAAACTATTTTGGCGGACATCGCGAAATACCTACACCCTGGCGCGATGAAAAACCCACAATCCGCCAAAGCAGCGCAAGACATGGGTTACGAGTCGATGGTTCGCTTGTCTGCCTCTCTAGAGCATCTAGAAGTCGAAGACAAAGTTCTATTGGCTACGTGGTTCTTGAGCAAAGCCATCAACCATAACCAGTTCGAGCAAGCGCACTGGTGGGCAATGGGTCGCTTGGCATCACGTACGCCTTTGTATGGCAGCCAGCACAATGTCATTCCTCGTGAACAAGCGGAACAATGGTTACCTAAGCTGTTGGAACAGAACTGGCAGAAAGAGCCAATGATCGCTTTCGCAGCCGTAATGATTTGTCGTAAGACGGGCGACCGCCTATTCGATATCTCAGACGACTACCGTGAGCAGGTACTGGCTAAGTTGAAGCAAAGCAAGGTGCCTGAATCTTGGGTATCACTGGTTGAAGAAGTCAAAGAGCTATCTGAGAGCGAATCGAAGCGTATCTTCGGTGATGCACTCCCAAGCGGTCTGACGCTGGTAAACAACTAAGCTCCCATGCTTATAAACGCAACAAAGCCCTTCTCGTGAAGGGCTTTGTTTTATCTGATTCGACTTGCTGACCAAAGACAACTCGTTAGTTCATTTCCGTATTGATCACCACATCACGCGTTTCATTATCCATATCACTGATGCCGACAACTGAGATTTCACGGTCAGATAAATTCTCAATCATGCTGTCTTCCAACCCACCGTCCGTCATCCACGCATAGAATTTTTCCGCAATACGATCCGAACCTTCCCCGACAAACGTTAATGTGACCTTCTTCATTTGTGACACTCCATCAATTTACGATTCAGCCACTTAAGCGTAGTATGTTTCGCAAATATCGACATAAACTAGGACTAACTTCTTTTATGAGTATCGAAAAATTTGACGCGATTTATCAGCGCGCTGCTGAGCGTAAAGGTGGTGAAGATCAACTTGAAGCACTTTTGTCTCATCCACTAAGCAAAGAAGAATTGGCAGCGATTCCCGACGACCGTTGGCTGGCCGCTTTTTCGATGAAAGTATTCCAAAGTGGGATTTCGTGGAGCGTGGTTCGCAACAAGTGGCCGAACTTCGAAGAAGTGTTCTTCGGATTTAAGATTGAGCCGCTGTTGATGCTGTCAGATGAGCAATGGGAAACCAAAGCAACCGACAAACGCATCATTCGCCACCTCACTAAAGTCATGTCGATTCCTGCCAACGCTCGTATGATCCACGAAGCAAAAATCGAATACGGTTCGTTTGGCAAAATGGTTGCCGATTGGCCGCAAGAGAAAATCACCGACCTATGGGCGTATTTGAAGAAACGTGGTAATCGCCTAGGCGGAAATACAGGCCCTTACACACTGCGTCAAATGGGCGTTGATACCTTCATCTTGTCTAGCGACGTTGAAGCTTACCTGCGTAATTGCAAGATCATTGAAGGTGGCAAAGATACGAAGAAATCGCTCGATGCCACCAACAAAGCGTTTGTTCAATGGCAGCAAGAAAGTGGCAGAAGCCTGTCTGAGATCAGCCAAATTATTGCGTTCAGCACCGGCGATAACCGTATTTAATCCAGACTGCACACAAAACAATAACGGCGCACTAATCATTATATTTAGTGTGCCGTTTTAATGTTCATTGGTTCAAGTACAAACTTACTTTGAAGCCAGTGATTCCCACTCCGTCAGTAGCTGCATAATACGGTGAGAGTCTTCCCACGTTGCACAAGGGTTCTCTAACGATGTACGCCCTGCTTCAACCGCCTGGCGAATATTGCGCACTTGATAGAAGAAAGCATCCCCTGCCGCCGGAACAAACACTTCACGCTTCGACGTCTCGTAAATTTCCACACTAAACTGGTTTTCTTGCGTTGGTAGCCATGGGTTTGAATCTAACGTAATACAGCCTTTGCTACCCAGAATGGTGAATTGGTGTTTCAATCCGTGATCTTCAGCGGTGTGTACGCTCGCGGTTTGTTGCTCACCGAATTGCATCATCAAACTCGATTCACAGATATTCCCATCGTTACCTTGTCGACCAATCGCTGTCATTGAACGGTTCTCAAAGGTTTGTTCACCCAACATGGTTTTCACCACCAAATGCACCAATGACATTGGGTAGCAACCTAAGTTATACAAAGCACCTTTACTATCTGGATTCACAAACTGCGCAATCGATGCAATGTAAGAAGTATGCATCGAGCGAAGTTCACCAATCTCTCCCGATTTAAGCACCGAAACCAACTCGCTGATCAACGGGTGATGTAAATACATTAAGCCTTCAGCAAAGAATACCTTGTGCGTCTCGACTGCTTTTAGTGCCAACTCGGTTTTTTCCATATCTACCGAGAGTGACTTTTCACACAGGATCGCTTTCCCCTGCTCTGCCGCTTTAACGATAAAGTCATGATGAAGGTGATTTGGCAATGCGATGTAAATAATGTCGACTTGCTCATCGGCAATCAACGCATCGTAATCGTTGAACGTGTTCTCGATACCATATTGCTCAGCAAATGCGTTCAAGTTCTGTTCCGAACGCCCAGCAACCGCGTACAGTTCACTCTTGTCATCGCCTTGGATTGCCTCAGCCATGACACCTGAGATAAAGCTTGTGCCTAAAATGCCCCATTTCATGTTCACGTCTCCTATTGAGCTTGGGTTTCGAATGCTTGAACTAACTCCGCCATTTCAGCCGCAATAAACGCTTGTGTATGCGGCATAGCAAAATGCGCTTCAATCGCGGCGCGGTTTTCATATCGCTCCCAAAGAATCACACGTTGTGGATCTTTAGAATCGTAGGTCGCATTCGCTTGCAAGCACCCCGCTTCGCTTTGCATATCAAGGCAAAATTGTTCAATGGCTTCAACCACTTGTTGTCTTGGCTTATCGGCATTCATTTTCAGTTCGGCGGTAACAAAAATCGTCTCGCTCATGATGGATCTCTTTCTCCATTCTTAATCATACGCCCACTGTAATTAACCTCATTTGATTGATAAACTCTGCTTTAGTTATTTCTTTATCAACTCTAGGTGTGCAATGGATAAATTAACAAGCATGAAAGTTTTCGCTTACGTGGTCGAACATGGTAGCTTTCGTAATGCTGCACACCACTTTGATATTTCACCGACCATGGTTGGCAAACACGTGAGCTTTCTTGAGCAAAGCTTAGGTACACAACTGATTCATCGCACCACGCGCAAACAGTCCCTGACCGAAGCTGGCAGGCTCTACTATCAAGAGTGCCACCGCATTATTGAAGACATCACCAACGCAGAGAACCTAATCCAGACGCTGATCAACCGTCCAACCGGAACAGTAAAAGTTAACTGCCCTGTCACGTATGGCAAAAAGGTCATTGCTCCTATCGTGGCTGACTTCTTAGCTGAATTTCCCGATTTGAACGTTGAGCTGATGTTGGACAACAATTTGATTGACCCATATCGAAGCGAAGCTGACGTGATTATTCGAATCGGTGAATTGGTCGATTCGTCGTTAGTCGCGAGAAAATTGGGTGAATACCACATGACTTACTGCGCCTCACCCTCTTACCTTGAGCAACATGCCCCTATCCAATCGCTTGATGACCTTGAACATCATCATTGTTTGGGGTTTCAGTATCACCAAGGAGAAAGCCAACAAGTGGTGAACATGCCATCTAATACCTTTGGAAACAGCAACACCCGATTAACGTCTAATAATGGCGATGTACTTAAGTTTGCCGCGTTAAAAGGCTCTGGTGTTCTTCTGCAACCAAAGATCTTAGTTGAGCAGGAAATCCAATCTGGTGCCTTGGTAGAAATTCTCCAGCAACATGCCCCCAAGCCAAAACCGATACATCTGCTTTACCGTTCAAAACAGCTTTCCCTTAAAAACCGCACCTTGGTTGATTTTGTTCTTTCGCATGTGAATCCGTAACGCCACACCATAAAGCGGCGACAATTTAACCACTCAATCAACTTTTGTTGTCGATACAACAAATATTATTTCTTGCTAATTATCTTTATTTTTCATGCTGTTAGTAAAGAGCGCTCATTTATTGAACATCATTTGTTGGTTCCCATCAATTGCATTGCTCTGACAAAGTGACTAGGATTGCCGCCTTTCCTGAGTGAACTATCAAAATAACATCGAGAAATTTAATCTAATTTCTCTTCAAGTTCGTGCGCAATCACGACATTTGCACTCATTTCAAACTGCATAAGCACATTCCTTTGCTTATGAAAACGACATTGATTTCTCAACACTTTTGGTCACGTATGTGACTTTTTTCGTTGGGAGCGATTTTTCAATCAAGGTTGGTCACAAGGACGCTACCCCTTGACTGCATTTACTGGAGGATAAAATGCCTAAAGGTCTAATGCTGACTGACTTAGCCATTGCTGGCTTACTATTGATTTTGGCAAAAGTCATTCGCGTTCACACGCCACTACTACAACGTATGTACATTCCATCGGCGGTTCTCGCGGGATTATTCGGTCTAATTTTTGGACCAGCCCTGTTAGACGTACTGCCTTGGACCGATACGTTTACCGCTAACGCAAGCCTATTAACTGCTGCACTTTTTTCTGCGTTAGGTCTGGCAACGGATGTTCCATCACCTAAAACCGTCGCACAGCGTGCTGGCTCATTGTGGGCGTTTAACCAAATCGCTTCTGTTTCTCAGTGGTTGTTTGCGGCAATGTTTGGTCTAGTTCTCACAACCTTCTTCTGGCCAGAGATTAATCCTGGCTTTGGTGTGACAATGTCTGCGGGTTTTATGGGCGGACATGGCTCTGCATCTGTTGTTGGTGAAATCTTCACGGGGCTTGGCTGGGAAGATGGCTTCACACTTGGCTTAACGTTCGCAACCGTGGGTATTTTCATCTCGATTTCTGTCGGCATGCTCATGCTGCAATTCGCATTGAAGATGGGTTGGATTCGTAGCTTTACGACCTTCGAGAGCATGGACGAACACGAACGCAAAGGCCTTGTTAAGCCTGATGATCAAGAACCGGTAATGAAAGACACCATGTCTTCCCTGTCGGTTGATTCTTTTGCGATTCACGCGGCGTTGGTTGTAGTGGTAACAGCTTTCTCGTATGTAGCGGCTAACTACTTATCTTCTTTCCACGATAAGGTACAAATCCCTACGTTCGTAACTGGCTTCCTTGGCGGCATGCTCGTGCGAATCGTCGCGAAACAAACGAAAGCTTCACGCTATCTTTGTGACGGTGCATTCAAACATGCTGCGGGCATCAGTACCGATTATTTGATTATCTTTGGTATCTCAGCCATCAAGATTACCGTCTTAGCCCAGTATTTAATGCCGATAGTAGTGCTTGCAATCGGCGGTATCGCCTTCACACTATGGCTAATCTTCTGGGTTGCCCCACGTATCATGGGAGAAGATTGGTTCGAGAAAGGCATTTTCTCTTGGGGTTGGTTAACCGGTACGGTTGCCATGGGTATTGCGTTGCTTCGTATTGTTGATCCAAAAATGCGTAGCAAGGTGCTTGATGATTACGCCATCGCTTATGTCCCTGGCTCAATCACTGACATCTTCATCATCTCTTTGATGCCAATCGCGATGTATAACGGCATGCACTGGCAAGCGCTTGGTGTAGGATTAGGTTACATCGCAATTGTCTTATTTATTTGGCGATTCATTTTTAAACGTAACAGCAGTGCTCTGACACACGAATCTTAGTCGCTTTACTCGGGAGGATTTTATCCTCTCGAGTTCATTCCTTGGTTTTTATCAAAATCACTCCTCATCTCGAAAATAAGCAACTTGTTTTATATTTGAGATTTGCAATCCCGATCTCTTATTATCATTCTTTTTTAATACTTGACCTGAACGTTTCTATATCAGAATAGCCGCCTATTCGTTTCTAAAACATGGAGAAAGGCTGTGCGTCGCTCTCAAGGATTTACTCTTATTGAACTCATTGTGTGCATCATCATTCTTGGTATTGTAAGCGTCGTTGCATTTCCTAAATTTCTTGGCTTACAAAAAGATGCCAGAGTGGCGGTTCTATATGGAGCCAGAGAAGCACTCATGACCGCCAACAACTTTGTCTACACCAAAGCAGTGATTCAATCTCAAGAGACAGTAGATGGCGGCATACAATATAACATTGATCTAGATAATGACGGCCATAACGACCTAATTGGTTACTTTGGATTTATCAAAAATGTTATTCCAGCAAAAGAGCTAGCAGGCTTTGATCCGCAACTCACTATCAACACTTGGTATGGGGTAGACAGCCCAGACGAGCCCTACTTCCTTATTGGTTTTGCAAACAAGCCTGTTGGTCCAGAACATATGTGCTATGTCGAAGTTTACTACCCAGAAACTCCAGGTGGCCAAGTGAAATACAAAATACAAACTGACGATTGCTAATTCCCATATAGAGTGGCAGTAACACTTTTACTTTTGGTGTCTTCATCGTTATTGCAAGGTAATGGCTCCAAAACAACCATTAACAACTATTTCACATAATGTCGTCGCACAGTTAGCTCATAGAGATAAAACCAGTAATTTGCGCCGACACATGGCTATAATTGAAACAATCTATCGTTTTTAAACCCGCCTATAACTTGTGCTTGTAAACTCATCATTTCGCTCAATAATAGTTCTATAACAAATTCAATAATTTAAAGCGGGAGGCGTAATGAGAATATTCTGGCAGCTACGTTGGTATTTCCAACAAAAGTGGAGGCACTATGTCGGATCCATTCTGCTTTTCGCTGTGATATCAGCACTACAGCTTGTTCCGCCCAAAGCAGTTGGCATCATAGTTGACGGCGTCGTAGACAACACTTTAGATACAAATACGCTGATTCTATGGCTGTCAGGGTTAACTGTACTGATCTTTACCATTTATGGGTGTCGCATCTTATGGCGAATTTGGCTTTTCGGCGCAAGCTGGGAGCTCGGGACCATTCTACGTAACCGTCTATATAGGCATTTATCGACACAGCCACCTCGTTTTTTTGAACGTTACAAGACGGGGGATCTGATGGCTCGTGGCACTAATGATGTGCGTAATATCGTTATGACAGCCGGCGAAGGGGTTTTAACCGCCGCAGACTCTTTGATCACTGGTATTGCGGTTTTAATCATTATGGTAACGCAAGTAAGCTGGAAGCTCACCGTAATGGCGCTTCTTCCAATGCCATTTCTTGCCATCATCATCTTCTTTATTGTGCGCATCCTACATCAACGCTTTCGTGTCGCTCAGGAAGCCTTTTCTACCATGTCAGACATGACACAAGAGTCACTTAATGGCGTGCGAATGCTGCGTGCTTTCGGATTAGAAAACCAAGAGCAGCAACGTTTTGAAGAGGTTGTGGATGATACTGGCGAAAAGAACATCGCTGTTGCAAGAGTCGATGCTAGATTTGACCCGGCAATTCAGTTAACCATCGGTCTTTCTTTCCTTCTTAGTGTCGCTGCTGGTGCTTACCTTGTTGATAAAGGTGAGATCACGCTTGGTGATCTGACCGCATTTACGATGTATTTAGGGTTGATGATATGGCCGATGCTGGCATTCGCATTCCTATTTAACATTTTAGAAAGAGGCTCAGCTGCATGGAACCGACTACAAGAGATCTTTGATGAAAAGCCAGAAATTATCAGTGGTAATAAGCCAATAGAAAATAAACCACTTCCGTTAAAAATTGATATCGACGATTTCCACTGGTCTAGTGATTTACCGCCCGCTTTGACGGAAGTAAACATCGAACTTGAACCCGGAAAAATGTTGGGAGTTGCAGGGCCTGTAGGAAGCGGAAAATCGACCCTGTTAACACTACTTTTGCGTCAACATGATTTAGAAAACGGCTCAATTAAATTCGGTGATGTCGAGATCAAGGATGCCCTACTTCCACAGTGGCGAAACCGCTTTGCTGTCGTTAACCAAAGTCCGTTTCTATTCTCCAAATCTATCTTCGACAATATTGCCTTAGGCAACCCTAATGCAGAGAAAGAAGAAGTCTATAGAGCAGCAAAGTTAGCCTGTATACATGACGATATTGAGAAGTTTCCTGAAGGCTACCAAACAGAAGTTGGTGAAAAAGGCATTACACTCTCCGGCGGGCAAAAACAACGTATTGCGATAGCACGCGCTATGCTGCTGAATGCCCAAGTGTTGGTTTTGGACGATGCACTTTCCGCTGTTGATGGACGGACCGAACATCAAATCCTTAAGAATTTGGAAACACACTACCGTGATCAAGCCCTAATCGTTATTGCACACCGCCTCACCGCATTGGAAGCAGCAGACGAGATCATTGTCTTGAATCACGGCCACATTACTGAACGTGGGCAACATAGCGCTTTATTAGCGCATCAGGGATGGTACGCCGAAATGTTCGAGTACCAAAAACTAGAACAGGCGATGGAGGAATAATGAATGAACCAGACCAGCACGTTTAAACGGTTAATGTCTTACCCATTATCTCAACCAAAGCCAATGACTAAAGGACTCGCCTTGCTGTTTATTGCAGCGTTAGCTAGCGCCGGCGGCCCTTGGTTGATTCAATATTTCATTGATGAGCACATCGCTAAAGGTGACTATTCACAAAATGTTCTGATTTCGCTAGCAGTAGGTTATATCGCTCTTCAGATCGTATCGGCAACATTCCAGTATTTTCAGTCATTGCAATTTAGCATTGTCGCGGCTAACACGATCAAAGCGATTCGTAAGCAAGTATTTTCTGGCGTGATTAAGCAGCCGTTATCTGCGTTTGATTACACTCCTGCTGGAAAATTGGTGTCGCGAATCACCAACGATACGGAATCTTTACAGCAATTTTATGAGCTTTTGATCGCGACCGTGGTGAAAAACGTGGTCATGATTGTCGTAATGCTTGGCGTTATGTTTTTCATGAGCTGGAAGCTCACACTCGTTGTGCTTGTATTGCTGCCGATCGTCATCGGCTTTATGTACTTGTTTAAGCAGCTAAGTACAGAAAGCTACCGAAAGATGCGTGACCTATTGACCGATATAAATGCGAATCTGAGTGAATCCATTCAAGGGATGAGTGTCATTCAATTAATGCAACAAGAAGAGCGTTTTAATAAACAGTTCAACGAGCTAACCGCAGAGCATCTGGTGGCATCTAAACGAGTGATTCGGCTAAACGGCTATCTGCTAAGACCATTAATGGACTTACTCGCTGGTCTTGCGTTGCTTTGCTTGGTTGCGATCTTTGGTTTTAATGGTATTGAGTTGATTGGTGTGGGGGTACTGTATGCATTTATCAGTTATCTTGCGCGAGTTACTGAACCACTAATTGAGATGACTCAGCAACTTGCTCTACTTCAGCAAGCGTTAGTATCAAGCGAACGTGTTTTTGAATTAATTGACGCGAAAGAACAAACTTACGGGGACAATCATCAACCATTAAGGTCAGGTGCTATCGAACTTAGAGATCTCACATTTAGCTACGATGGTAAACAGGACGTCCTAAAAGACATTTCGTTGAAGGCCAACCACCAAGACTTTATCGCGCTTGTCGGGCATACAGGAAGCGGTAAAAGCACATTAGCGTCACTGTTAATGGGCTTTTATCCAACGCAATGTGGCGAACTGCTCATAGATGGTCGTCCACTTAAAACATTAGGGAAAGACGTACTTCGCAAAGATGTGGCAATGGTCCAACAAGATCCACATATTCTCCCTGCTTCAGTCAGAGAAAACATCTCTCTCAGTCGGGCGGTTGATGACAATCAAATATGGGATGCGTTAGACAAGGTAGGTTTGGCAGAACAAATTCATCGTTACCCTAACGGGCTAGACACGCAGTTAGGTCAAGGCGAAACTAATTTATCTGCGGGTCAGAAACAGCTTTTGGCGTTAGCACGTGTGCTTGTGGTAAAACCTAAGATATTGATATTAGATGAAGCAACCGCAAATATTGACTCAGGAACAGAGGCTTTAATCCAAAAGAGCTTGGCGGTACTCAGACAAGACATGACGCTCGTTGTTATTGCTCATCGGCTGTCAACTATCCTAGATGCAGACCAAATCATTGTTCTTCATCATGGGGAGTTAGTCGAGAAAGGCACACACAAAGCACTCTTAACGCAAAATGGTCGTTATGCTCAAATGTATCAGTTACAGCAAGCAAACCGACACCTACAACAGATTGAAGAAGACACCAAGCAACTCGAAGAAGCGGTGTGATTTTATGCCCGTGCCTTCTTTTATTTAGTCGGCATGGGCATAATTGGTGTAACTTCAAAATTTAGCCTTGTAAGCTTCCAATTTCTTCATAATGTGAACTAATTTTCTATTTCTTACCTATTATTGACATAACCCCTCGCTATATCACGCAAGGTCGTTGTAAAATCGTACGGTACTTAAGTCTACTGCCTGTGGCATTGGGCTGAATTCCGCTTTCTAATTATGCACATTAATCTCATGACACAAGTCCATGGACAAAGATAAGTTTACTAACATCTATCGCTTGCCTGGTTCGATTCAAATTCGTATCGGTAAATGGCAAAAGACGTTCCGCGGCACCTCTGATTTAGTTTTACATCAGGCGCTAATGGAGCGTAATAAGCAATTTAAGAAGCCAGACTTTTTACCTAAAGGCTGGTGTGTCACTCCTGTTGATGAAAACGACATTACCATTACGCATCACGGTAAATATATCCAAACCGTTATGCGCACAATGCTGGACAGAAAGGTCTCATACAAGCGACTGTTCCTATCTCGAATGAGTCTCGAAGATGGTGAAAAAGTGCTCCACAATTACAAGCTGGAGTGGGTAAGAAAACATAACCAGATCGCCAAAAAGTACAATCAAATTAAAAAGAAACAATATATGAACTTTGCAAGAGAAGAAGAGGAAACCCTCTACCCTTCGATTCCAAAGGGTGAGTTTGACAAAACATTATGGAACAAACTTGTCGTATCATCGTTTGGTCCGCAGAAAAAGTACAAAAACCCGCACTTTGTCCGTAAAGCCGATTTCTAAATAAACACCCCTAAAGTTAGGGGTGTTTATTTATACGTTAACTCACCAGTCGTAAGTTAAACTTGCAATAACATTTTGTCGGTCGCCATACCAACAAAAACCATCACATGTCGCTATGTACTTTTTATCCGCGATGTTTTTAGCTGCGACTTGTAGCTTGTAATCGCCGATTCGATAACTGACCGTCGCATCCATTAAGAAATAACTTGGTACTTTTAGTCTCTCTTCATTGTCTCCGTATGACTCACCTGTATAGCGCGCGCCTAAGCCAACAGCAAAGCCATCAAGAGGTCCATCAAAGAAACGATAATGTGCCCAAGCTGATGATACGGTATTCGCCACTTGGGAAGGTGTTTTGCCAACCCATGCCTTATTGATGTCTTCTTTTATCTCTGCATCAACGTACGCAATGTTCCCGATCAATGTTAAGGATGGTGTCACATTAGCTACAGCTTCAAACTCAACGCCGTTATTTTCTATTTTTCCTATTTGCGTTAATTCACTCAAGTAGATACGAGCCAAGTTTTCTTTTGTTGCCCGATACGTTGCAATATTGAAATAGCCATCAAATGAATCCGGTTGGTATTTCATACCGATTTCAAATTGATCACCGCTTTCAGGCTTCGCTGGCTTACCATTGCTGTCTTCTTGAATAATTGGATCAAAGTACTGAGAGTAACTAAAGTATGGCGTGAAGCCAGAATTAGAAATATAAGCCGTTCCCACGCTAAACGTCCACTCTCCATGATCGACTTTCGTGCGAGCACCCGTGGTAACATTATGTACTTCATTACTTGTATCGTCGTAACGTGCGCCCAATAACATCGCCCATTTATCGTTGATCAGCATATGATCTTGAAAGTAGACGCCGAGCTGCTGATTATCGATTTTCGTTCTTTGTTTATCGGTTTCGCTCAATGGTTGTAGCGTATTCGGATCGAGTAACATTATGTTATCCGAATAAGTAGGATTAAATACATTAAACCTAGGATCGGGCAAAGCTCCCATTGGTGTGTTTAATAATGCATTACCATTAGCAACGATAGGGTCATTGGCAAAATCTTTACCATCGATACTGATCATTTGAAAATCTATGCCCAACATCAAGTTATGCTCAACACTTCGCCAATTTACTTGGTGCATCAAACGATTATCGATATTAAAAGCATCAGATGACCCATCTTCTGTTGAAGCACCCCGAAGTATGGTTTTGCGTTCATTTGATGGGTCCAAAACCGGCCCCAACGCAGGCACGTCAGCCGAGTAAACGTACGAATACATTTGTCTTAGCTTAACATCCATTTCGCTGTAACGAGCTGCTTGAGCAAATGAAGTGGTATCATTAAATGCATGAGAAAACTCATAGCCTAAAGACGGCTTTGTTGCTTAAATCGATGGAACTAAATCAAAAAGATACGATCTGATCGGCTACACCCATCAAGCATCGTAGC
>NZ_JAWPOT010000079.1:0-1113 GCF_033344415.1 Vibrio sp. 1727 | reverse complement strand
TATGCTCGGACGGGAGCTGGAAGTAACCTTTCGGCCGGAATTTATACAGACCAAATTATGGCGTCTTGGAATTGGAATTACTGCAAGGGCGTAGGTCTACCAGGAGTATGTATTATTCGGAATGAGGGGAGTGCTCAAAGTACTATTACGGTCGAGTTGGAAGTGACTCCCGACTGTATGATAACCGCGCCGGATATTGATTTTGGTTCATCCCCATTGGTGGCGGGCTTCGATCCCGTTAGTCAGGTTATATCGTTAACTTGTACCAAGAACAGTTCCTTCACCATTGGTTTAAACGATGGCGTAAATGCTTCAGGAGGCCAACGAAGGATGGCATTTGATAGTAACTATTTGGAATATGAAATCTATAAGTCATCATCGACGGAGCGCTGGGGCTCGGCTGGTGCTGAGCGCCGCGAACAGAGCGATGTCGATACTGGCGATGCCATTCCAGATGGTATCACTCCACAGAACTACAATTATCGCGCGCAGATAATGACAAGCCAAAATACCCCTCCAGCGGGCACTTATACCGACTCAATAATCGTTGATGTTCAATTTTGAGCATCATATCAATTGCATGACTAGAGGAGTTGATTCCAAAGTTTGTTTGCAATCATAGTTTCCACTCTGTAACGACCGAATCCTGTGAGATTAGTATGGCTTTGCTTTTACAACACTTCACTTGAAGGGATAAGGAAAATCATGAAAAAGTCACTTACAGCGATTGGATTGTCTTTGGTATTCGTTGGTTCGGCCAACGCAGCAAACTGGGGTTACGAAGGAAGTCACGGACCAGAGCATTGGGGCGAGTTTGCTTCTGAATGTGCGCAAGGGAAAAACCAAAGCCCGATTGATATTCATGCGGCGACGCAAGCTGAATTAGCAAAACTGCAATTGGATTACCAAGGCAAAGTGGTTGCGCTAACAAACAATGGTCACACATTGCAAACCAGCATTGAGGGAGAGAATGTTCTGACCATTGATGGCAAAGCGTTTGCTTTAAAGCAGTTTCATTTCCACACACCATCTGAAAACCATGTCGACGGTAAATCTTACCCATTGGAAGCGCATTACGTTCATGCCGATGAGCAAGGCAATCTCGCAGTAGTG
>NZ_JAWPOT010000078.1:0-1127 GCF_033344415.1 Vibrio sp. 1727 | reverse complement strand
TCGCTCATGCCGAAATGCTTAGCAATAATAACCGCATTGTCGACCAGCAGGCTTGCTGCCAAAGGAAGCAATATTAAACCGATAACCACCCACATGATGGCCTTAGGGTTGCTAACGCCTTGTGGGATTTCTGATTCTTGATCTTCAAGAAACGCATCGCCAGATTTTTGTTCTTTGCGGCTGATTTGCAACATAGCAAATAAAAAAGCACCAAACAGAACAAATAGTAAGACACCTTCATAAAAACCAAGGTGGCTGTTCCACAGTAAAATCCCAGCTAACACAGTTACCGCGATCATTAATGGTAATTCGCGACGGATAACTGCAGAACTAATAGAAAGAGGTTTGATCAGTGCAGTAATACCTAGGATAAGGGCAATGTTAGCAATGTTTGAACCCAAAACGTTACCGACAGCGGTATCGGTTTTACCGTCCCAAGCGGCTGTTGCTGACACCATCATTTCTGGTGCTGATGTGCCCATTGCAAGAATGGTCATACCGATCACTAAGGGTGAAATACCGACGTTGCGGGCTATCGCTGCAGAGCCAAAAACAAGTTTATCTGCGCTCCAAACAAGTAAAACAAGACCGACGATAAGCAACGCTACGGCTTCGAGCATGAGAATTCCTACGTATTAAATGAGTGAAATGAGTAACCGCTAATTTTGACCTTTTGCAGCTTAAAATGGAAGATAAACAACGAATAAATTAAAGGTTAGTAACGAAAATGTATGTAATTGTCACTCATTCAATCATTGCAAATAAAGTGACGATTCTGGTCTAGGATTTAAACACTTGGTGACGATCAGGCCATAATTTATGGAGAATAGCTTGAATTTGGTCGGCTTTATTTAATCGAACAGTGCTTTAAATTCCAAGCCAATGTGCTTATGATTGCAGCCTAATAAATGTACCGAAGTGGCGATAGGGAACCCTTAGCGCTATTCGGAAGTGGATTGACTTGACAACTCTGCGAGCGTTAATGCTCTGACAGTAGAAGAGATGATATGTCGAACAACGATTTAGTCACCGTGAACAACCTCACTTTTTCACGAGGAAATCGCACGATCTTTGATGGTATTGATCTGCATGTTCCTGAAGGTAAAGTGACGGCGATTATGGGACCA
>NZ_JAWPOT010000077.1:0-1129 GCF_033344415.1 Vibrio sp. 1727 | reverse complement strand
ATCGCGAAACGTAGACCTTCGTCCATTGCGATTGGTGCGATTAGCTCTACAGTCATCTGTACGTTGTCGCCTGGCATTACCATTTCTACGCCGTCTGGTAGCTGGATGTCACCAGTTACGTCAGTTGTACGGAAGTAGAACTGTGGACGGTAGCCTTTGAAGAATGGAGTGTGACGACCACCTTCATCTTTAGACAGTACGTATACTTCTGATTCGAACTTAGTGTGTGGAGTGATTGAACCAGGCTTAGCTAGTACTTGACCACGTTCAACTTCGTCACGCTTAGTACCACGTAGAAGTGCACCAACGTTCTCACCTGCACGGCCTTCGTCTAGAAGCTTACGGAACATCTCAACACCAGTACATGTAGTTGTAGTAGTGTCTTTGATACCTACGATAGCAACTTCGTCACCTACAGTTAGGATACCACGCTCGATACGGCCAGTTACTACTGTACCACGACCTTGGATTGAGAATACGTCTTCGATAGGCATTAGGAATGGCTGATCTACCGCACGCTCTGGCTCAGGGATGTAAGTATCTAGAGCTTCTGCTAGTTCAACGATTTTCGCTTCCCACTGCTCTTCGCCGTTTAGTGCGCCTAGTGCAGAACCTTGGATAACTGGTAGGTCATCACCTGGGAAATCGTATTCAGATAGAAGTTCACGAACTTCCATTTCTACTAGTTCTAGTAGCTCTTCATCGTCAACCATGTCACATTTGTTCATGAATACGATGATGTATGGGATACCAACCTGACGGCCTAGTAGGATGTGCTCACGAGTTTGTGGCATTGGGCCATCTGTCGCAGCAACAACTAGGATACCACCGTCCATCTGTGCAGCACCAGTGATCATGTTTTTAACATAGTCAGCGTGTCCTGGACAGTCAACGTGTGCGTAGTGGCGTGATGGAGTGTCGTACTCAACGTGAGAAGTTGCGATTGTGATACCGCGCTCACGCTCTTCTGGAGCGTTATCGATAGATGCGAAGTCTTTAGCTACACCGCCGTAAACTTTAGCAAGAGTAGTACAGATAGCTGCAGTTAGAGTTGTTTTACCGTGGTCAACGTGGCCGATAGTACCAACGTTAACGTGCGGTTTCGTACGTTCAAATTTTTCTTTAGACA
>NZ_JAWPOT010000076.1:0-1145 GCF_033344415.1 Vibrio sp. 1727 | reverse complement strand
ATGAACAAATAACATCAATGCTTTTCTATGAGGTTGTATTGAAAGGAGTTATGACCAAGTAGGTTGGTTTAGAAGTTGCTCAAACTCCTTCGCTGGCACAGGGCGGCTATAGTGGAAACCTTGGCCGAACTCACAGTTTAGCTCGTTGAGATAATCCACATGGCGTTGCTCTTCGATACCTTCTGCGACAATTTTAAGACGCAAGGCTTTGGCCATAGCAATGATCACGTTGACCAGTTCACGATCAGAGTCGTTCTCAAACACGTTTTGCATAAAACTGCGGTCGATTTTCAGACGGTCAAACGGGAACTTCTGCAAGTAACTCAGTGCAGAATAGCCCGTACCGAAGTCGTCAATCGTCAGCTTGGTACCCAGCGCACGTAGGTTATCCAGCATGTCTACCAACTCATCATCATGGTTAAACAACAAGCTCTCGGTTACCTCGACATCAAATTGCTCAGCAGGCAAACCCGATTCTTCTAAGCTTTGCCTAATGAACGCCAATAAGCGATCACAATAGCGGAATTGAACGCTAGAGAAGTTCACCGATACAAACAACGGCGAAATGGATTGCCACTGTGCTGCTTGATAACACGCTTGCTGAATGGCGAACTCGCCAAGTTGATGAATCAACCCATTTTTCTCTGCAATCGAGATGAACTCTTCTGGATTGACGAAACCAAACTTCTCATCGTTCCAACGCATCAATGCTTCTGCGCCAACAATTTTACCGCTTTTCAGTTCGATGATTGGCTGATAGTACATTTCGAGCAGTTGGTTCGAGATCGCATTACGCAATCGACTTTCTAGATCCAAGTAACGCTGTAGATCTTGGTTCATGTTGTGGTTGTAGAAACAGAACGCATCACGGCCATCTTGCTTCACGCGGTACATCGCCATATCGGCACACGCCAACAGCTGCTCGGCGTTATCACCGTCGTCTGGGAAAACCGACATGCCGACACTGCCTGTCAGG
Source organism: Vibrio sp. 1727 (assembly GCF_033344415.1). Taxonomy (NCBI): domain Bacteria; kingdom Pseudomonadati; phylum Pseudomonadota; class Gammaproteobacteria; order Vibrionales; family Vibrionaceae; genus Vibrio; species Vibrio sp. 1727. The sequence goes on along the minus strand of NZ_JAWPOT010000076.1, from coordinate 169 downwards.
AAAAACTCGTGATTATTCCAAACAAACGGTTCACTAAAGGCCGATAACACACTCGAAGCAACGCGCTTCGCGGTATCGTTATCTGGTAAATCTGGAATCACCAACAGGAACTCATCCCCACCGATTCTGGCGAGCAAATCGGTTTTTCTCGCGACGTTTTGAAGACGCT
>NZ_JAWPOT010000075.1:0-1146 GCF_033344415.1 Vibrio sp. 1727 | reverse complement strand
AAATGCAGTTGTTCTTTTTCTATCGCTTCATGCAGCGCAGATTGAATACGGACGTGCGATACCGATTTGTCAGTTAAATCCGGAGAGTAGAACGCGTAGCCGTTACGGCCATTTTTCTTCGCCAGATACATTGCGGTGTCGGCGTTTTTTAGCAGCGTTTCACTGTCTTGACCGTCGTTCGGGTAGAGTGCGATACCGATGCTGGTGGAGATCCGCAGCGAATCGTGATTTGCCAGATCGAACGGGCGGCGGAACACACCCAAAATCGAGCTTAACGTTTCGAGTAACGGAGAATCGCCGTCAATGTCTGGCAGTACGATGACAAATTCATCGCCACCGATGCGAGCCACATTCGCGTTCAGGTGCAAAATGTCTTGCAGGCGAACCGCCAGTTTCGACAACAGTTGATCACCACAGAAATGGCCCATGCTGTCGTTAATGTGCTTAAAGTGGTCGATATCAAGAAACAACGTAGCAAAAGGTTGTTCCATCTCGATGTGCTGTTCCAGCAAGCTGATCAAATGGGTTCGGTTGGGCAAGTTGGTCAGCGGATCGTAAAACGCCATGCGTTGCAGTTTCTCTTCGTGCGCTTTGCGCACTGAGATGTCCTCAAACACACAGATGTAGTTAATTAGGTGGTTTTTGTCATCCATTACCGCGCTAATAGTGGCTAATTGCGGGTAAATGCTGCCATCACGTTTGCGGTTGATAAACTCGCCTTTCCATTGACCTTTGGTTTCAAGTTGCTGCCAAAGTTGTTGGTAAAAAGCATCATCATGGTGCCCAGAGCGGAGGATGTTCGGGTTCTTCCCAATCACTTCTTCGGCGCTGAATCCGGTGATCTGCGAGAACGCGTTGTTGACATCAATGATATTGGCATTGCTGTCGGTAATGACCATACCTTCTTGCGAGTTGTTGAAGATTTTCGACGCCAACGACAATTGCGTTTCCACCATCTTGCGACGGGTGATGTTGCGCGTCATGCCCAAAATGCCGATCAGGTCACCGGCCTGATTTCGTACCGGTGATTTGATGGTTTCCAGCCAAGTTGGGTTGTTGTTTTCATCAATTTGGCGACACTCTTCAACGATGTTCTGTGTGCCAGTAGCGACCACTAATCGGTCGGCATCAATGAATTTTTCCGCG
>NZ_JAWPOT010000074.1:0-1155 GCF_033344415.1 Vibrio sp. 1727 | reverse complement strand
AAAGTGATATTTTGACTTTTTTGAGCGCCGATTGGTCATCGGCGCTCAAACATTTATAAATAACGTGGTCTTCTGCTCAAATTTTCTTTTTGATCCCCTTGTCAGTATTCCCTTATCCTTTCATTTCTGTACCATTCATTCACTTAATTTATATCTAATGCGTAAGTAACCATCAGGTAACCGCTCATTAAATTGATGGGTATCTGAGTTCGTTTTACGCATGGTGAATTGAAAAGATGGAGCCGTACTTTGAAATTCCACACCCTTGCCTTGACCATGCTGACTGCACTTGTTGCCGGAAACAGTATGGCAACGACACCACCATCGCCAATTTGGCATCCGATTACGTTGAGTGACGGAAGCAATAGCGAGGCGATTTTACGCGGAACTGCTGATTTCCATTGGTTTGAAGACAGACAAGGCAATGCCTTGATTCAGGAAGATGGTGTTTGGTTTTTTGCTCAGATCCAGCGTAATTCAGACATCCCTGAGTTGCTCTCGACTGGTATTGAGAAAACCCAATCCAGTGATGCGCCTGATTCCGCGAAGTTTCGTCCTGACGTGCAAGTTAAGCCGGAGCTGTCTTCGTTAAAAGCGATTGAACCTATGGCTCGCCAAAACTTATTGCGCACGGCACAAGGTTATCAGGCGATGAGCAGCTCGAGCGTGAAACAGCAGCCTCTGTTGGTTGTGCAGGTTTCTTTTAACGATCAAGCGATGGTGCACAATTTCGAGCAACGTGTTTTCGACACGAATGGCCAAAGCGTTGTGGATTACTTTGATAAAAACTCTCAAGGTAAATTCAAAGTCGTCCCAGCTATCGAGAGTTACGGCACCGCGAATGATGGTGTGATCAATGTGTCCGTGGCACAAAGCCACCCAAATTGTCACTCTAGTTCTAGCGACACCACATGTACGGCCAAGCTGAACGCCGTGTTTACAGAGGCCTACCAAAAACTGGATCCGTACTTCAATCTTTCTGCTTACGACAGTAACCAAGATGGAACCGTTGAACCTTCAGAGTTGTCAGTGATGTTTATCTTTGCTGGTGGCGACCGTTCAACCGGATTCCTTGACCGTCCTGCTATCTGGCCACACAAATTCTCTCACAATGATGTCACGCTAGATGGCAAAAAGATCACTGACTACTGCGTG
>NZ_JAWPOT010000073.1:0-1178 GCF_033344415.1 Vibrio sp. 1727 | reverse complement strand
GGCCAACGGCCAGATCATCGACTTACAAGAATACCGGGAGGTTATCGAGCATGAGCGCGATAGACAGAGTGAAGAAGTCCAGAGGCATCAACGAGTTAGCGGAGCAGATCGAACCGCTGGCCCAGAGCATGGCGACACTGGCCGACGAAGCCCGGCAGGTCATGAGCCAGACCCAGCAGGCCAGCGAGGCGCAGGCGGCGGAGTGGCTGAAAGCCCAGCGCCAGACAGGGGCGGCATGGGTGGAGCTGGCCAAGGAGTTGCGGGAGGTAGCCGCCGAGGTGAGCAGCGCCGCGCAGAGCGCCCGGAGCGCCGCCCGTGGCTGGACATGGAAGTTGTGGGCCGGGGTCTTGATCGCTTCCGTGACGCCTATTCTGGCGCTGCTGATCGCATCATGGCTTTGGCTGGAGCCGCAAATCATCGAACAACAGGGGGGTATATGGCTGGTTTTCAAGCTCAAGTAAAGGGTGACCGCACCGCGCAAGCCATCGCCCGGCAGCTCAAGGCCATGGGCTGCGACCGGTACGACATCGGCATACGGGATGCCGCCAGCGGCAAGATGATGAACCGGGAATGGTCAGCCGCCGAAGTGCTCCAGAACACGCCATGGCTCAAGCGGATGAATGCCCAGGGCAATGACGTGTATATCAGGCCCGCCGAGCAGGAGCGGCATGGTTTGGTGCTGGTGGACGACCTCAGCGAGTTTGACCTGGATGACATGAAAGCCGAGGGCCGGGAGCCTGCCCTGGTAGGGGAAACCAGCCCGAAGAACTATCAGGCATGGGTCAAGGTGGCCGACGCCGCAGGCGGTGAACTTCGGGGGCAGATTGCCCGGACGCTGGCCAGCGAGTACGACGCCGACCCGGCCAGCGCCGACAGCCGCCACTATGGCCGCTTGGCGGGCTTCACCAACCGCAAGGACAAGCACACCACCCGCGCCGGTTATCAGCCGTGGGTGCTGCTGCGTGAATCCAAGGGCAAGACCGCCACCGCAGGGCCGGAGCTGATGCAGCAGGCCGGGCAGGTGCTGGACAGCATTAAGCGCCAACAGGAACGGACGGCACGACTGGCCGAGATCACCGCCCCGCGGAGTGTGCGCCGGTATCGCCGCAGCGCCGTGGACGACTACCGCAGCGAAATGGCCGGGTTGGTCAAACGCTTCGGTGACGACCTCAGCAAGT
>NZ_JAWPOT010000738.1:0-500 GCF_033344415.1 Vibrio sp. 1727 | reverse complement strand
GCACAAAGGCACAATGAAGTTCACGGAAGTTAACGTGGATGAAAGTACGGGAAGCGTAACTTTGCGTGCGGAATTCCCAAACCCTGATGGTTTACTTCTCCCGGGTATGTTCGTGCGTGCGACCGTGATTACTGGTGTTGACCCTAGTGCGATTTTGATCCCGCAAAACACCGTGACTCGCGATGCAACAGGCAAAGCTTCGGTTATGACGGTGAGTGCTGATAATACCGTTGCGATTACGCCAGTCATCACGGCTGAAGTTATAGACAACCAATGGCGCATCATTGATGGATTAAAAGCCGGTGATCAAGTCATTACGGCGGGTTTGCAAAAGGTGCGTCCGGGTAGCCCAGTCACCATCCAAACGGGAGAGCAGGGATAATCATGGCTCGATTTTTTATTGATCGTCCGGTTTTTGCTTGGGTATTGGCGATTCTGACCATGCTTGCGGGGATCATGTCCTTGTTCAACTTGCCAGTGTCGCAATATCCAACCATTTC
>NZ_JAWPOT010000737.1:0-500 GCF_033344415.1 Vibrio sp. 1727 | reverse complement strand
TTAACACTCAAAGTAGGCGATAACCTTGAAGAAGTGGCAACCTACATTAATGCCCAGCAATCGGTAGTCGATGCTTCTGAAACGCAAGATCATCAATTGCAGTTTTTTACCTCGACACTGAACGCGCCAGGAGGCGTCACAAGGAAAGGCAATTTTGCCGATGAGATGGATATAGTTTCCGGTGAGTTGGTGACCGTTGATGATCTCGATATGTCGACAGTAGGAGGCGCTCAGCTTGCCATTGGTGTGGTGGATGCGGCGATAAGGTATGTTGATTCTCATCGCAGTGAAATCGGTGGATTTCAGAACCGTGTGAGTGGTACGATCGATAATTTAAACACCATTAACCGGAGTGTTTCGGAATCAAAAGGGCGAATTCGAGATACAGACTTTGCTCGGGAGTCGACAGAAATGGTGCGCTCTCAGGTGCTGCAGGATGCGACAACTGCATTACTCGCTCAAGCGAAGCAAAGGCCGAGCTCAGCACTAGGCTTGCTCAG
>NZ_JAWPOT010000736.1:0-500 GCF_033344415.1 Vibrio sp. 1727 | reverse complement strand
GGAGAACTTGTCGCGCCTTTTGAACGCGTTAACACAGGGAGAGGGTACGATTTGATTTGTTTAAACGGCCAGCAGCACAGACCGAAAAATGCGGCGTTTATCGAATGGCTAGAAACGCAGCTACCTCCCCTTGCATCGCAATAAAAACAAAGGGAGGCATAAGTCTTAGTTTGCGATGATTTCATCCATCAAGCGGTCAATGTGAATCACCACTTGCTCACTCGCGTCTTCCATCGAGTTGATGGAGGTCACCATGCCAGCCATATTTCCTGACTTCGCGTGGTTCATTGCATCACGGCCGCTATCGTGCACACCTTTGTGTGGCGCTTCGAGCTGCGCGTAGCTTCTTAGTTGGCTATATGCTTTGCCGTCACCTCGGTAGTACCACTGGCCCAATCGACATTCTGAATGGCTATTGACGGTTTCACCAAAAGAGCCACTTTGCAGCAAGCGATAGATGTTGTTTTTCCAAATGGCATGATCAAGCTTGACCGTATCGA
>NZ_JAWPOT010000735.1:0-500 GCF_033344415.1 Vibrio sp. 1727 | reverse complement strand
TTACGGTGAAATTGCGCGCACGTATCTAACGCCAGATGGCAAGCTTGCGGAAAGTGAAAGAAACAAAGCATCGGAGGGCAACAACAATGGCTAATCGTCAGCGTGGTGTTGCTTTGATTATTGTACTGATGTTGTTGGCGATTATGGCGACCATTGCTGCCACCATGTCTGAACGTTTGTTTTTGCAGTTTCAGCGCGGTTCAAACCAAATCCATTACCAGCAAGCATATTGGTACAGTGTTGGTGTTGAAGCCTTGGCTGAAGTGGGTATCGAGCAGAGCTACAAAGACAGCGATACCATCAACCTCAGCCAACCTTGGGCGATTAAAGAACAAGTGTACCCATTGGACTATGGTCAAGCTGCAGGACGTATTTTGGATAAGCAAGCGTGCTTTAACCTCAATGTGTTAAGTCGAGTGCAGCCGACCGGACAACAAACCACTCGACCATATTTGGTTCAAGTGCTGCAGCGTTTGTTGGAAGAGTCAGATGTAGAGCCG
>NZ_JAWPOT010000734.1:0-501 GCF_033344415.1 Vibrio sp. 1727 | reverse complement strand
GTTTCTTATCTCACGAAGTCGATGCAATTATCGCAGCGATGGCATTGGGCAAAGATCTACAGCAAACCGTTTCTCATCTTGTTGAGCAAAGACAGTCTCTTTTCGACAACAGTCTCTATGCACTAGCCGCATAACTAAAAACTCTATCTAAGCACAAATAAATCAATTGTTTACTGCATGCTTTAGCATGCTGGTAAAAGTGCAGAGTTCTTTAGTTATATATATTACTTAGAAACTTTGCACTTTTACGTTCTACTAGGAATAAGAATAAATGAACGTTATCGCGCAATCTCAAGCTTCAGAACATACACTGGTTCGTTCAACCGAGTCCTGCTCAGTCGCTATTCTTAGCGGCGAGTCTCTAAGCTTCGATCATGACAAGTACAGGGTCGTTGCTGTTCGCAACGACAAAAACAACCTGGCTGAAGTTGTCCGCTATTACCGTGATGCTGGCTTCAATAGCATCAAGTTAATCATTGATTCAAAAAAGCTCCCTGATCA
>NZ_JAWPOT010000733.1:0-501 GCF_033344415.1 Vibrio sp. 1727 | reverse complement strand
CTAAGCTTCTTAAAACGGTGGATAGTGAAGGCACAGGGCATAAATACCTTATTCAGCATAGTGCAGGTTCAGGTAAATCAAACTCGATTGCGTGGCTATCTCACCAATTGGCTTCTAAGCATTACTACACCGATCATCCTGAGCTAAACAAACAAGCTGGGGATAAGGTTTTCGATTCCGTCATTGTCATCACTGACCGAACGGTACTGGATAGCCAGTTGCAAGACACGATTTATCAGTTTGACCATAACGAAGGAATGATTGCTCGTGTTAACCGAGAAGAGGCACAAGGCTCTAAATCTAGCCAATTAGCAGGAGAGCTAAAAGCAAGTACCTCAATCATTATCGTGACAATTCAAACCTTCCCACACGTTTTAGAGGCGATCCGTAAAGACTCAACCCTCGCAGGCCGAAGCTATGCTGTAATTGCCGATGAAGCACACTCCAGCCAGACAGGAACAACTGCTCGCAAACTGCGTGAAGTGCTCATGGCGGAGCAAC
>NZ_JAWPOT010000732.1:0-501 GCF_033344415.1 Vibrio sp. 1727 | reverse complement strand
ACATGCTCAAAGGCTTCCAACACGGCGCCGACGACTACCTCACCAAACCGTTTGATCTCGATATTCTTGAAGCACGCATGACTGCATTGATTAAACGCTATCGCGGTACGGTTGCATCAACCAAACTCCAGTATGGCGAAGTGTCTATCGATCAAAAAACGCATCAAGCCTACCGTCAAGATAAGCTGTTGGCGTTGAATCCAACCACGTACACTATTCTAGAAATGCTGGTCAAAAATGCCCCCGAAGTTGTGACGCGTGAAGAAATCGCATTCCGCCTATGGCAAGAAAATGAGCCAAACAATGACGTTTTGCGCAGCCACATTTATCAACTGCGCGGTCAACTCGATAAACCCTTTGAAGAACATTTATTGAAAACCCTCCCTAAAGTCGGCTTCCGCTTGGAGCCGGGGGCATGATTCGCCGCTTATTTAACAACACACAAAGCTTAACTGGACGCCTCGAACTCTTCTTCCTGTTGGTGTCGATTGTGATTGGTCT
>NZ_JAWPOT010000731.1:0-501 GCF_033344415.1 Vibrio sp. 1727 | reverse complement strand
ATATTCGAGTTCCAAGGGGCTGGATTATTATTACCTGTTGGAGAATCATTTTTATCTTCTCTAAAGTAAGTACTATTCAGTACAAGGTGGTGTTCTACTGGGCCAGTGTCAAAGTTGCTACGAACACCTATCTCACCTGAAGTTCGTTTGTTCTCAAGCTTAACTGATCCGAGAGATACCTCTAGGTTACCCTCGTTATCGATGATTTTGATTCGTTGCGGTACATTTGAATGAAAATCTGTACGGCTACCACCCAATGCGCTGTACACAGTTACAGAGTCACTAACGCTTAGCTCCCCGCGAATCATCATCCCTTTATCTTCGCTATCATTGTAGGCCCAACTTGGCGTCAATAATGTGTCAGATGGAGGAGGTGATGGGATTTTGAGACCAGAAGCGATGCTTAACCCACGGTTTGCACCTTCAACTCGCTCTGTACTGTAGTAAAAATCTGCTTCAAGGAAAGCAATGTCATTACGCCAATCAAGGCTTAATGATGCA
>NZ_JAWPOT010000730.1:0-501 GCF_033344415.1 Vibrio sp. 1727 | reverse complement strand
TTCACGTCCATGATATCTAAAGACTTCATCTGCTTATCGTCGCGAATGTCTGATTGAACTTTAGAGACAATTTTTTTCTTTAAATACCATGGGATGCGTTTAAAGATCCATTGTAACCAAGGTTGATGCACAGTTTTACGAAATTTCTGATATTCCACGTCATCAATACACAGGGTATCGCCGTGTAAAATCACCGCTTTTGTGCCATATAAGTCGATGGTGCAAACGTCATCAAGCAAAGTGATGCCCGTCTCTTTACAAAAGCGTTCGCCCAACAAGAAGTCACGATTGCCTTGAATAAAGAAAACCGGGACACCTTGGTCGGTGAGCGTTTTGAACTCGGTACGAATTTGGTTTGCAAACGGTGTTTTGTCATCATCACCGACCCAAAACTCGAAAAGATCGCCTAATACATAAAGAGCTTCGGCATTTTTGGCTTCCGTACGCATGAATGTAATGAAACATTCTGTGATGTCAGGACGTGACGGCGTAAGGTGCAAG
>NZ_JAWPOT010000729.1:0-502 GCF_033344415.1 Vibrio sp. 1727 | reverse complement strand
CCATCTCTGTAGACACCATCGTTTTTGCAACCGGTCAAATCGTGGCAGACATTACTGACGGTGCACTAGAGCAAACTCGCGGTGGTCGTTACGTGGTCGATAAACAAACACTAGCATCGAGCCTAGAAGACGTCTTCGTAGCCGGTGACGCGTGTGGCGGTAACATCGTGATTGAAGCGATGGCATTAGGTCGTAAAGCCGCAATGAGTGTTGAGCGTTTCCTAACGACTCACCCACTAACTGAAGACCGCGACTTCGAGCAAGAATACAGCTACTCATCTCGTCTAGACGTGCCACTACCAAAAGGTACTGTAGATACCCCTCGCCTACACGGTGAATTGCGTGACGCTGAAGAGCGTAAGCAAGATTTTGCCCAAGTGGATTTAGGCTTTACTGAAGAACAAATCAAACAAGAAGCATCTCGCTGTCTGCAATGTAGCTGCAAGCTATGTATGACCGAGTGCATCATGATGAACGACTTCAGTGATTGTCCAAAGACCAT
>NZ_JAWPOT010000072.1:0-1182 GCF_033344415.1 Vibrio sp. 1727 | reverse complement strand
CAATATCTCGATTAATGATATCGCCAGTACAGATCAAAGCGGCACGTTACGAGCGTCTATTCCTTCATCGACGAATAAATCGGCTTGGATAACGTCACTTTCAAGAACGTACGTGTATGAAGACAGCCGCAACAATACGATAGGGTTTGGGTTAGAAAACAACGACGGTTACCAATCTTTGGTTGGTTTCTACTTATTTGCTAAGCCAATCCTACCAAACTCCGAGATGCGTTATCGCATGTTTAAATATGACCTGACTACAAACCGTTGGGGGAATGCGTCTATTAACGTTGACACTCAAGTTGAAGTGTCATCGGGGGTGATTCCTACGTTTGGTGGTCGAGTTATGTTTGCATCGCCATTTGATATCGGTGAAGGTGAGCAGTTGTTGGTCATTGAGCTAGAAAACGCTAAGCCAGAATACAGCTATTCATTCTTGGACGCTTATTTGTCTAATGGAGAGAAAAAGAAGCAGTTCTATGGAAATGCCAGTTCGTACAAGACGAGCGGATTAAGCGAAGGGCGTGGCCGTAACTATCCTTTTGCTGCTTTGTTAGAAAAACCTCAGGCGAAACCTAGTATTACGGTTGAAACGGATTCCGTCACCGTATTAAGCGGTGAAAGTATTACGATTGATGTACTGGCGAATGACGACTCATCGGATGCGAATAGCACATTGAAGCTAGATAAGATCACATCAAAGCCTTCGATTGGTAGCGCTGAAATCTCAGGACAAAAAATCCACTATTCTGTTCCTGTTTCAGACATTCCAGAACAACGAGCAGTAATGAAGTATCAAGTGTCTGACGATTTTGGGACGACAGCAGAAGGTGAGGTGGTCATCACGATCAATTCTCCAGTAATCACCGCCAATAGTCTTCAATACAAAGCGCTAGAAGATACGCCACTGGAACTTAACTTACATCAGCAACAAGGACTAGAGAAAGGGGACACCATCGTCATTAAAAAGCCGCCGATGCACGGCAAGATTGATGGGAATACCTACCAAAGTAAGGAAAACTACTTTGGTAATGACCAGTTTGAGTTTTCTATTGTGAAAGAAAACGGACGTGAATCTAATACAGCTATGGCTGTAATTACAGTCGAAGCGGTTAATGATGAGCCGATCTTCGCTGTTGAAGCGAGCCGTAAAGAAGGCCTATCAAACGAAAAAGTCACACT
>NZ_JAWPOT010000728.1:0-502 GCF_033344415.1 Vibrio sp. 1727 | reverse complement strand
GCTGGTTTGTATTATTTTCAAGTTACCGATCCATCAGGTAAATGTTTGTTATCAAGCACTTTAGATAGCGCAGACACCAACGGTGGTACCTGCTATCAAGATGTAAAAATCAAAGGCAAGAACGCTAGAAACGCCGAAGAGTTTTACGCAGAACCATTAGCCTGTCGTCTTTTCTATTTCGACGGTGAAGGTGGTGTGACATATATGAATGACGTCGTCACCATCACTCAAGAAGTTAAAGTGCGCGGCAAAATGGTCACCCAATCGATAGGCATAGAATGTCGACATCAATTGGGAAGTGAGTATTTAGATGTCGACCCTACTTCTCTGCCTGATGGAGAAACCATACAGCTATTTCCATTTGCCAACACACCTAACTCCGGTGGGGTTTACAAAGCTTGGGTATCCACAGCAGCGAGCGTAGAAGCCGCTTGTGAAGGTACTGACCTGTATGGCGAAGAAACTGGTGAAAACTGTGCCGGGTTCTTTGGATTTATCCCTC
>NZ_JAWPOT010000727.1:0-502 GCF_033344415.1 Vibrio sp. 1727 | reverse complement strand
ATGACCAACAACGCGCTCTAAAGGAATACTGCCAAATCTCTTCTCAATATGTGGAAATAGATAAATTCCTCTACCCGTCAGATAATCGTCGAGAGGGAGTAATTCCGTATTGGTGAAATAAGCCGGATTTAGTCCATTTAGCTCCAGTATATTTGTTTTGATTGCCATACTCAGTTCCTCGTTAGTTTTTAAAGGTTTTAGCCACCGATTCGCTGGTGGGCTAATGAGCATATCAAGCAAAATGTCATCTCTACTACCTGAAGTCCCGCTTTTTGGAAGTCCAGTGATCGTATAGATAGAGTCGATTTATTCACATACAACCCCATCACCATCTCTATCGTTCATATAAGAGTATGCAGGATGTGATCTTCTTACTGGTGCAATACCATTTCTGATAGCTTCCTTGCAAGTAATCCTACCGTTATTATCTTCGTCATACATAAGTAACGGGGCGGACTTTGAAACGTTTCTCGTGGTTTTTATACTTTCCTCAGCAGGTTCA
>NZ_JAWPOT010000726.1:0-502 GCF_033344415.1 Vibrio sp. 1727 | reverse complement strand
TACGGAAGTAAGCAACCACTTACTTTCTCAAAAGGGAAAGAGTTCAATGGATTATTTGAAACCGTACTCGGATCGGACGTCGCCAAACAATTGGGTTACCAGATAGGCAGTGAAATCATCATTGCCCATGGTATCAGTGATGTTGGCTTCAGCCGTCACGATAAACTGCCATTCAAAGTTGTTGGTATTTTAGCTCCAACTGGCACACCAGTAGATAAGACTGTTCACGTCTCGTTAGAGGCGATCGAAGCCATTCATGTCGGTTGGGAAAGTGGTGCACGCTTGGGCCCAACACCGGATGCCAAGGTATTACAAGAAAGGGACTTTCAACCAAAACAGATCACTGCCATGCTTGTGGGCTTGAAATCGCGCATTCAAACTTTTGCGTTGCAAAGGCAGATCAACAACTACCCGAAAGAACCTCTCAGTGCAATTATGCCCGGTGTCGCGCTACACGAATTGTGGGGCATGATGTCTGTCGCAGAACAGGCCTTGATGGCGG
>NZ_JAWPOT010000725.1:0-502 GCF_033344415.1 Vibrio sp. 1727 | reverse complement strand
AAAATACATCGGAGGAAGGGATGCGAGTATTGAAGTTTGGCGGTTCATCACTAGCGGATGCAGATCGCTTTTTAAGAGCGGCAGATATCATTGCCAATAACGCTCAACAAGAAGAAGTGGCCGTTGTACTTTCAGCGCCGGGTAAAACGACGAATAAGTTAGTCGCAGTCATTGAAGGTGCACTTCGCAATGGTGAAGCTGAGCTGCAAATCAATGAGTTGGAAGAGTCGTTTAAAACGCTTTTTGCTGATATCCAAGCGGTATTGCCTAACCTAGAAGGTGCGGCGTTCGATAACCAAGTTAAAACCTCTCTTTCTCAACTGCGTCAGTTTGTGCACGGCATTAACTTACTTGGTATGTGTCCAAACAACGTCAATGCTCGCATCATTAGTAAAGGTGAGCGAGTTTCGATTCAATTGATGAAGGCGGTACTGGAAGCTAAAGGGCAAAAAGCGAACCTCATTGATCCTGTTGAATATCTGTATGCGAAAGGCGATCACCT
>NZ_JAWPOT010000724.1:0-503 GCF_033344415.1 Vibrio sp. 1727 | reverse complement strand
ACAACGATTTTTTCTATTAAATCAATGTCACCTAACTGCCTAGCTACAGAACTAGGCGTAGTGCTCACGATTTTATATTCATTGTGACAGTCGAAAATTTTATAAACCGTCATTAATCTATCAACTCCTCATGTTTTACTACCAGGAGCCACCTATGGGTAAGTTACTTTTCAAATCATTCTTCATGAAGGAAACAGGCCTAAAAAAGCTGCGTTTTAGAGGAGAAAGCTAATTTCCTCGTCGACCATTACCGTGCTTCCAAACCCCAGTATCAGAGAAATAGTATTTTCATATTAATAAAAATCACTAATTAAATGGATCTGTCAAATTAGAAGAAAACATGATGCCATTGAGCTGATTTTGTTCACACAAAGCCTTAAACTTATCTGTACAGTACAAGGTGCCCGCTCCTTCTAGCCGAGACTTGAAAACCATTTTGTCTTTAACATCATCGTCAATAAAAACAAGGGTATCTAACCCATCTCGGCTCCCATATGCGATTT
>NZ_JAWPOT010000723.1:0-503 GCF_033344415.1 Vibrio sp. 1727 | reverse complement strand
TGAGAACACTTGGCAACATCATCTGGTTTTTATTCGGTGGCGTATTCATGGGATTGCTGTGGTGGCTATTCGGTATTCTTGCGTTCATCAGCATCATCGGGATTCCGTGGGGGCGAGCTTGTTTCGTCATGGGTAACTTTTCGTTTTTCCCATTCGGCAAAGAAGCCGTTTCGCGTGATGAACTAACCAATGAAATGGATATTGGCACGAGTCCGCTAGGCGTCATCGGCAACGTACTTTGGTTTGTGTTTGCAGGTTTGTGGCTGGCAATCGGTCATATCCTATCCGCCGCAGCGTGTTTCGTTACCATTATTGGTATTCCGTTTGCACTTCAACACCTGAAACTGGCCGTAATTTCCCTCGCGCCTATCGGTAAAACTGTTGTAACTTCAGAAGAAGCGGCTGTCGCTCGTTACAACATTAATCGTTAAGGTTATGTATCCTCTGAGCTTTCGGGCTCAGAGGGCAACGCCTGTTAAAAGTAAGCCTATTATTGCTACAGC
>NZ_JAWPOT010000722.1:0-503 GCF_033344415.1 Vibrio sp. 1727 | reverse complement strand
CAACTTATCAGCTTTATCAAGAAATGCTTCATAGATACTACCACCGCCGATAATCATAACCTCATTATGACCTTTGGCAGCTTCTAGAGCCTCTAAAGTAGAGCTCACTACTATTACGTCTTCTGCTGCATAAGATCGGTCTCTGGTAATGACTATATTGAGTCTATTTGGTAGAGCTTTACCAATTGACTCAAAAGTCTTACGCCCCATGACCACAGGCTTACCTAGTGTATGTTCTTTGAACCAAGCAAAGTCTGCAGGAAGGTGCCAAGGCATTGAGTTATTGTTACCGATGATCATTGGCTTTTCTTTATCAATAGCACCGTTATGTGCCATTGCCGCAATCATGCTAATCATAGAAATACTTTACCTTGAAGAAATTTGAGCGCAAATTATACCTAAATAACACTTTAGAACAAACGATCGCCTAAACAATTGGTCTTCTTCGATAAAAAAGTAACCCTGGAACCGCAAGACCAACAGCTAAACCTGCAATAATAAAC
>NZ_JAWPOT010000721.1:0-503 GCF_033344415.1 Vibrio sp. 1727 | reverse complement strand
CGTGTTTTGTCCTTGTCGGTATACCTCGCATCTGTTTACTTATTTGTAGTGACGGGTATGGGAGTATCAGTTATGAGTATGAGCGAAATGTTTTCATGGTGCGGTGCAGTGTTGCGGGTTACCCAAGTGAAACAGAGCGACTTTAGAATAGAACGACCACCCTCCCAATAACCTGCTGAGGTTCGAATCCTCTTCCCCGCACCAATTCAAGCCCTCGCCAGAACACTCTCGCGAGGGCTTTACATTTCACAGCGTCCCATAGAAACATAACGCGCAGTTAAGGTGTGAGAGACGCACATGCACCCTAACCTAAAATAAACTCTGATAAATCCGTGCCTATTTGGGCACTAAAACCCCAATGCGTTTCGAATCGCCTTGAACGTCTTGTTATTCCGCAACTAAAGTCGGCTATGTTTACGCCTAATCTTTTGATATGACGAGAAATTTTCGGTATGCAGGCAAAAATCGAAGCCGAAGTATTTGGCAGCTCACTACCTTAAATC
>NZ_JAWPOT010000720.1:0-503 GCF_033344415.1 Vibrio sp. 1727 | reverse complement strand
TTAAAGAACACGGTGTTGATGAAATTTTGTGTATTTCGGTAAACGACACATTCGTTATGAACGCTTGGAAACACGACCAAGAAGCCGAGCACATCACCTTTATTCCAGATGGTAATGGTGAGTTCACCGATGGCATGGGCATGCTCGTGGACAAAAATGACATCGGTTTTGGTAAACGTTCTTGGCGTTACAGCATGTTGGTAAAAGATGGCGTGATTGAGAAGATGTTCATCGAGCCAAATGAGCCAGGAGATCCGTTCAAAGTCTCGGATGCAGACACTATGCTGAACTACATCGCACCAGAGTACAGAACTCAGGAATCGATCACTGTATTTACCAAGCCTGGTTGTCCTTTCTGTATGAAAGCCAAACAAAACTTGATTGATCACGGTCTTCAATATGAAGAAGTCATTTTGGGGAAAGATGCAACTTCCGTCAGTCTTCGTGCTATTACAGGCCGTACGACCGTCCCGCAAGTATTCATCGGCGGTAAACACATCGGT
>NZ_JAWPOT010000719.1:0-503 GCF_033344415.1 Vibrio sp. 1727 | reverse complement strand
ATGGTTGACGAAGTGCTGAAAGAAGCGGGTCTAACTCTACAAGACTTGGATGCTCTAGCGTTTGGCCGTGGCCCTGGTAGCTTTACTGGTGTTCGTATCGGTATTGGCATCGCTCAAGGCCTAGCATTTGGTGCAGAACTGCCGATGATTGGTGTTTCAACATTGGCTGCGATGGCACAAGCAAGCTACCGCCTGCATGGTGCAACTGATGTTGCTGTAGCGATTGATGCGCGCATGAGCGAAGTTTACTGGGCACGTTATTCTCGCCAAGAAAACGGCGAATGGATGGGTGTTGATGAAGAATGTGTGATTCCACCAGCTCGTTTGGCGGAAGAAGCACAAGCTGACTCTAAAACGTGGACAACAGCTGGTACAGGTTGGTCTGCATATCAAGAAGAACTGGCGGGCCTGCCGTTTAACACTGCAGACAGTGAGGTATTGTACCCTGACTCACAAGACATTGTGATTTTAGCTAAGCAAGAACTAGAAAAAGGCAATACGGT
>NZ_JAWPOT010000071.1:0-1200 GCF_033344415.1 Vibrio sp. 1727 | reverse complement strand
GCCTTTCCGTTTTACAGGTTCCTCAACAGGCCGGTGGGCCGTTAGTATCATCAATATCAGTATTCGCAAAACCAGATGAATGATTGTTTAAACTGGTGTATTTCTGCCTTTATGCTTCGTAAGTTTGCTGTCGCGCCGTCAGTGCCCAGGCTATTCTGGCCAGCTTGTTTGCCAGAGCACAGGTGACGACAAAGTTGCTTTTCCGACACAACAACTCCCTGACCCAGTCGGCCAACTTGCCAGACTGGTGTTCCAGTTTTTGTATGAATACCCTGGCACACTGAACCAACAAAGTTCGGATCTTTTTGTTGCCCCGCTTGCTAATCCCTAACAATGTCGTCCGACCTCCCGTGCTGTACTGTCGGGGTACCAGCCCTGTTGCCGCCGCAAAGTCACGGCTGCTGGCGTACTGCTTCCCGTCGCCAATCTCAGTTGAAATAGTACTGGCAGTCAGCGTTCCAACGCAGGGAATACTCAGCAAGCGCTGTCCAACCTCATCTTCGTCCAACTTTCGTTTCAACTGAGATTCCAGATCTTTAATCTGCTCAACAAGATAGTGATAATGCTGTTGTAATTTCAGCAGTAACTGGCTGAGATAAAGAGGCAAACTACTGTCCTCAAGAAGGGTACTCAGTCGACTAATAACGGCAGCACCTCGCGGAACGCTGATACCAAATTCCAGCAGAAAAGCATGCATCTGATTAGTTGTTTTCACCTTATCCTGAACCAGGGATTCACGGACACGATGCAGAGCTCGCATTGCCTGCTGAGATTCGGTTCTGGGCTGCACGAAACGCATAGATGGACGTGATGCTGCTTCACAGATAGCTTCAGCATCAACGAAGTCATTTTTGTTGCTTTTAACGAATGGGCGGACAAATTGCGGTGATATCAGCTTTGGAAAATGCCCTAACTCTTCCAGCTTGCGTGCCATAAAGTGAGAACCGCCACAGGCTTCCATCGCGATGGTTGTTGCCGGGCATGTCGCCAGAAATTCGATTAGCTTTGGTCGGGTGAATTTTTTACGGTAAACGGCCTTCCCACGATGATCCTGACAATGAATATGGAAAGAGTTCTTACCCAGATCGATACCAATAAGCGCAATGTTTTCCATGATGGTTCTCCGAATGAAAGCCTGTCCTCAGCATAGTACTGGGAAGGAGGGAGTGACCATCTCATTAAATAAAGCACGCTAAGCCG
>NZ_JAWPOT010000718.1:0-503 GCF_033344415.1 Vibrio sp. 1727 | reverse complement strand
ACGATAGTCCTCCATGACCAATGACGTGCTCGTTGTGCTCATCAGTTGGTCGAAAAACTCAATCACTTGTTTCGGCGATTCGGACAAGGTAATCGCACGAACCACCGCTAAACTGGACACGCCACATTGCCAAACTTGCTCTGCGTTTGATTGGTCAATGCCACCGATGGCCACAGTTGGATAGCCAACACTTTCACCATATGGAATGCTATCGATCAGCTTTTGATACAAGGCTAAGCGAACCAAACCTTGCGGTTTGGATGGCATTTGTTTGGTGGTGGTCGGAAAGATATGCCCCAACGCAATGTAGCTTGGGTTAATTTGGACGATACGCAGCAGTTCATAATAACCATGGGTTGATAGACCTAAGCAAATGCCTGCAGCGCTCAACTGGCTCAAATTGGAATCTTCGATATCCTCTTGACCAAGATGAACCCCGAACGCGCCATGCTTTATTGCTAGTTGCCAATAATCATTAATAAAAACTTGAGCGTCATACTGAC
>NZ_JAWPOT010000717.1:0-504 GCF_033344415.1 Vibrio sp. 1727 | reverse complement strand
TGTCGGCGGCGGTAACACAGCGGTTGAAGAAGCGCTGTACCTATCTAACATCGCATCTGAAGTTCACCTGATCCACCGTCGTGATTCATTCCGTGCTGAGAAGATTCTCATTAATCGTCTTATGGACAAAGTGGAAAATGGCAACATCATTCTTCACACCGATCGCACACTAGATGAAGTTCTGGGCGACGATATGGGCGTAACTGGTGTTCGTATTAAAGACGTAAACACAGGCACAACTGAAGATCTTGAAGTGATGGGCGCGTTTATCGCGATCGGCCACCAGCCAAACACCCAGATCTTTGAAGGCCAGCTAGAAATGAAAGATGGCTACATCGTTGTGAAGTCGGGTCTAGAAGGCAACGCGACGCAAACTAGCATTGAAGGTGTATTTGCAGCTGGTGACGTAATGGATCACAACTATCGTCAAGCAATCACATCAGCAGGTACAGGCTGTATGGCAGCTCTGGATGCGGAACGCTTCCTAGACGCACTTAGTGACAA
>NZ_JAWPOT010000716.1:0-504 GCF_033344415.1 Vibrio sp. 1727 | reverse complement strand
ATTAGAAGATGTGATTGATGTTCAAGGTCTCAAACTCGATCCTGTTTCTCACCGTGTTACTGCGAATGATGAAGCGGTTGATATGGGGCCTACCGAGTTCAAGATGCTGCACTTCTTTATGACCCATCAAGAGCGTGTTTACAGCCGTGAGCAGCTGCTAAATAACGTGTGGGGCACCAATGTTTATGTTGAAGACCGTACTGTTGACGTTCATATCCGTCGTCTTCGTAAAGCACTGGAAGCTGCCGGTCACGACAAACTGATTCAAACCGTTCGTGGCGCTGGTTACCGCTTCTCAACAAAGGCTTAGATTTTTACGCAGCTTATCAATGCCATTTCTGGAGTAATGAGTGGTTGAAAGATTAACGTGGAAAAAGCTGGCCTGGGAGCTGGCTTTTTTTTACACCCCTTGGGTGATAGTGGGGTGGATATTCGGTTATATGCCGTGGTTGCTTTTGGCTGCCACGGCTTTGCAGCTTGTGTGGCATTTGCATAACCAAGTGC
>NZ_JAWPOT010000715.1:0-505 GCF_033344415.1 Vibrio sp. 1727 | reverse complement strand
CGGTATTTCAGAGCGTCAACAAGCGCAGTTATTCCAAGCATTCAGCCAAGCGGATGCCAGCATATCTCGTCGATATGGTGGTACGGGTCTTGGCTTAGTCATCACCCAGAAACTGGTAAGTCAGATGGGCGGCGAAATCAGTTTGACCAGTCGTCTTCACCAAGGTTCGACATTCTGGTTTACGCTTCGCCTCAACTCGACAGAAATGCCAATGAGCGATCTGATTGAAGTCGAGCTACTAACGGGCAAACAGTTGCTGTTGGTAGAACCAAACATGCAAGCGGCATCGGTGACTCAGCAGATCTTGAGTCAAGAAGGTATTCTCGTGACCTATCGTTCTTCCTTACCAGAGAACGAAGAGCACTACGATTACGTATTGCTGAACTTGGCAGCTAACCAAACTTATGACGAGCAATCAGTCGCTGCTTGGATTGAGCAAGCGAAACGCATGGCGCCAAGTGTCATCATGGGTACACCGAGCACCGAATTAGCGCTTGCCGACCAA
>NZ_JAWPOT010000714.1:0-505 GCF_033344415.1 Vibrio sp. 1727 | reverse complement strand
AAACAAGGTTACAAGGCCGCGATCGATCTGATCCCAAGTGGCAAACTGAGCCTTTCAACCGTGTTTGACACCACATACTCGCACGATAGCAACCGCATTTACCGTTGGGGTTACCTGGCAGTTCGCTTCATGCTAGAAAACCACCCTCAAGATGTAGAGAGCTTATTGGCGTTGTCTCGTTCAGGTCAGTTTGCACAATGGGCGCAGCAGGTTACTGTGCTTGGTCAACAATATGATGCGGAATTTGATCGTTGGTTAGATACGTTAGAAGTGGTAGTTGAACCGGAGCAACCAGGAACGGATCCAGAAGAGCCAAGCGAACCAACCGATCCTGAAGTGCAAGTGACGGAGCTGGCGGCGAACCAAAGTCTTCAACTGAGTGGCGAAGCATACAGCGAAAAACTGTTCTACGTTGACGTGCCTGCTAACACCGTTCGCTTTAATGTCTCTATTGAAGGAGCGGGTGATGCAGATCTTTACATGAGCTACAACAAAGTGGCGCATT
>NZ_JAWPOT010000713.1:0-505 GCF_033344415.1 Vibrio sp. 1727 | reverse complement strand
CAAGACACTCTTTTTTCTTCTTAATTAACAAATTCAACAACTTAAGAAAACCTAAAAGCTAATCCATTGCGCAAACCTTTGCGTCATTCACTTTTACCTTGGCCGATATACCTCTCAAACCTGATTAAAACTCAACCGGTTAACCTTCAATCTCGCGTATACATCTCGAAGATCATTAAACAAATTTCACTTTTAAAGTCACATTTTCGCCCGAGATTCAGTTTTTCGCTCGCTGAATATGAGTCGCAGCGCGAAGAGTCTCCACGACATCTGTGGCTAATAATCCCACTTCTCCATGTTTTTCTGCATTGAGATCGGCTGCGTGGCTATGAATCATGACTCCTAATCGCGCTGCGATAGAGATCGGTAAACCTTTGGCAAGCAGTGCGCCAATCACACCAGAAAGTACGTCACCCATTCCGCCCGTCGCCATGCCCGGATTACCTGCGAGGCACACATACATTCTGACACCATCAAAAACCAGCGTTCCTGCACCTTTTAACAC
>NZ_JAWPOT010000712.1:0-506 GCF_033344415.1 Vibrio sp. 1727 | reverse complement strand
CCTCTTGAACGTCAAGTTTTAGGGATGTTACACCGCTTAATTTACGGTCAAAACGACAAGTTTTATCGTAAATGGATGCACAGCGCGAACCATTCACTTGGTGCGTTTTGCTCTGGTGGCACAATCGCGAACATTACGGCACTTTGGGTTGCACGCAACAAAGCGTTGAAAGCAGATGGTGATTTCAAAGGGGTAGAAAAAGAAGGTCTATTCAAAGCCATGAAGTACTATGGCTACGAAGGCCTTGCAGTTCTGGTTTCTGAACGTGGTCACTATTCACTTAAAAAAGCAGCAGACGTACTTGGCTTAGGTCAAGAGGGTTTAGTCGCGGTGAAAACCGATGCAAACAACCGTATTGTTGTTGACGACCTAAAAGCAAAAATTGCCGAGCTTAAAGAACAAAACATCAAACCAATTGCGGTTATCGGTGTCGCTGGCACAACAGAAACGGGGAACGTCGATCCTCTGTCGCAGATCGCTCAAGTGTTCCAAGAGCACAATTGTCA
>NZ_JAWPOT010000711.1:0-506 GCF_033344415.1 Vibrio sp. 1727 | reverse complement strand
GCATAGGGGTCGCTGCCGCTTTCCTTCGCTTCCAGCAGCGCCTGGCCGATCCTGGAGTACAGGCGCACCTTGTCGTTGATCGCCTTGCCCTGCTTCTGGAACTGCTGCTGATGCTTGTTCTTGGCGCTGCTAAACAGCTTGACCAGGATGCGGTCGTGCAGATCGACCAGCTCATCAATCACGGTCGCCGTACTCTCCAGCACCACGGCGGCCAGGGTCGCGTAGCGGCGCTGCGGCTCGAACTTACCGAGGTCTTTGGGCGTCATCTGCCCACCCTCGCGGGCCAGCTTGAGCAGGCGGTTCTGGCGGATGTGCCGGCCCAGAGCTTCGGGCAAATCCACCAGCTGAAATGTCTTCAGCCGCTCGATGTGTTCGAGCATGTGCCGGGAGTTCGGTTTTAGTGGGGCCTGCCGCAACCAGGTCAACCAGGTGATGCTGCTGCCGGCCTTGAGCTTCAACAGCTCGTCCAGCTTGGCCCGATGCGAGTCCGTGAGTGGTTCGACGAG
>NZ_JAWPOT010000710.1:0-506 GCF_033344415.1 Vibrio sp. 1727 | reverse complement strand
GTATTGGAACTGAGCTTTGTGTAGCTTTGCAATAGTTAGGACGCTAAGCAACTCATTAAACGACATGCGGCGGTCTTTAAAATAACGATACGCCTGCTTCAGCACGACTTCAGAGCGGTCATAGCCTTGAATTTTTACCAATACATCACCGAGCTCTAGTGCTGCTCGTTCGACTAAGCCCTGCGCACCTGATGACTCCGCCGCTTCCATCGAAGACATCAACGCCGCGTACGATTTCTTATAGTCCCCTTGCTCATCGTAGTAACGACCTTTGAGCAACAGAACTTCCGATTCCAATTTCTTGTCACCTTTTTCTCGTGATGTTTCAAGCAAAGCATCCAACGACGAGAGCGCGGTATCGATATCTCGATTGCCCATCATGGCTCGAATTTGGATCAGCTTGAACAGCAAGTGCTCTTGGCTTTGCTCTGGTGTCAAACTCAGCCCTTTATCTACCACTGCTAAGCTCTCTTTATCGCGCCCTAACAACTCAAGAACGGTCGACT
>NZ_JAWPOT010000709.1:0-506 GCF_033344415.1 Vibrio sp. 1727 | reverse complement strand
TCGCCGACAAACTGCAAGATTGTTACGCTGCGTTAGGTGTGGTTCATACCAAATACAAGCACTTACCGAGTGAGTTCGACGACTACGTTGCAAACCCAAAACCAAACGGTTACCAATCGATTCACACCGTTATTCTTGGTCCTGAAGGCAAAACCATCGAGATTCAAATTCGTACCAAGCAAATGCACGAAGAATCTGAACTGGGCGTTGCCGCGCACTGGAAATACAAAGAAGGTGCGAGCAGTCGCAGTGGTTACGATGAGAAAATTACCTGGCTACGTAAACTATTGGATTGGCAAGAAGAAATGTCCGATTCTGGTGAGATGTTGGATGAGCTCCGAAGCCAAGTCTTCGATGACCGCGTCTACGCATTTACACCACGTGGCGATGTTGTCGACTTACCAATGGGGGCAACTCCACTAGACTTTGCCTACCACATTCACTCAGAAGTCGGGCACCGTTGTATTGGCGCCAAAGTTGGTGGCCGAATCGTGCCGTTCACCCAC
>NZ_JAWPOT010000070.1:0-1209 GCF_033344415.1 Vibrio sp. 1727 | reverse complement strand
CGAGCACGAATCACACTATATTTATGACCTGTTACAATCCAACAGCAGTGAAATCAAACCTGACGTACTCTCGACAGATACACACGGTGTCAATCATGTTAACTTCGCCTTACTGGATCTATGCGGTTACAGTTTTGCACCGCGATACGCGCAGTTCAGTAGTGTCATCAATGATCTGTTTGCCGTAACTGAAAATGAACACGGCGGCACCAACCTTGCCCTGAAAAAGCCCATCAGGACGAATGTCATCGAAACGGGATGGCAGGATATTAGGCGCATTGTTCTGTCACTTCAGACAAAGCGAACGACACAGGCAATGCTGGTAAGAAAGTTGTCTGGTTATCCTTCGGGGCACCCGACATTACAGGCGCTGACGGAGTATAATCGACTGGTCAAAGCGCAATATTTACTGGATTACATAGACAATGCCAGTTTGCGGCAGTACGTTCAGCGTGCCCTTAACCGGGGAGAAGCGTGGCACTTCCTGAGACGGGCTATTGCGTCGGTGAATGGCGATCAGTTCCGAGGCAAAAACGAGAGTGAAATCGCTATCTGGAATGAATGCGCAAGATTGCTTGCCAACGCGATCATCTACTTCAACTCCGCGATACTGAGTCATCTTCTGGGACACTTTGAAGCGAGAGGAGATGAAGAGAAAGCGGGTATCACTCGTGCTGTTTCGCCCGTTGCGTGGCAAAATATCAACTTAAGCGGAACGTATAACTTCACTAATACTGGGAAATTGCCCAATATTGGCGAAATAACAAGGCCGATAGTGGATGATTAGGCTCCAAGCTGAAAGTAAACCACCTCCGCAGCCATTTATTGGTGTGGTCTACAGAGGATTATGTCTTTTTAGAGGGGAAAATCCCTAGAACCCCTAAATGGTAATGCGGCAGGCATACGTTGTCCATATGTTGTAACTATTCATTCTATAAATTTTACTTGATCAATATCAAAAGTCAGGATTATTATGCCGATCGGTACAAAACTAACATAAGGATAGCGAGATGGTAGGCAAACACCTTAGAACGCCTCTTCTACTAATCTCATTTGCAGCGCCATTGGTGTTGTCTGGATGTCAAGATTCACGCGCCGAAGCACCTGCATCCGCCCCGCCACCACCAACGGTTGACGTGGCACAAGTGCTTGTAGAACAGGTTACCGAGCTTGATCAATACACTGGTCGATTAGAATCACCTCAAACCG
>NZ_JAWPOT010000708.1:0-507 GCF_033344415.1 Vibrio sp. 1727 | reverse complement strand
AGAGAGTAAGTTTTCGCCTTGTTGGACGAACTTGGAAATGTCGAATTCCGCTGTGAGTCGGCTGCCTTTGCTAAAGCCGACGTACTCGCCGTTTACGTACACTTCAAAGTAGGTTTCCACGCCGTCGAACTTGATGATGGTTTGTTGGTTATCCCACTGTGGACCAAGTGTAAATGTGCGTTGATAAGCGCCCGTTGGGTTGTCGGTTGGTACAAACGGGACGTCGATCGGGAATGGGAAGCCTTCATCGGTGTATTGCAGATCGCCGTGGCCTTCCATTTGCCACATGTTTGGGACGGTAATGTGTCCCCAGTCGTTCATTGTTTGTGAGTAAAACTCATCAGGTACCAACATTGGGTTGGTGAAATAACGGAATGTCCATTGGCCGCTGAGCAACATAAAGCGGCGACTCAGTTCACGTTGAAAGGTTTGTGCGCTCTGAACAGAGTCGTAGGAGAAAAAGTACGCACGCGGTGCCATACGATTCTCGTGTAAGTGTTGGAAGTT
>NZ_JAWPOT010000707.1:0-508 GCF_033344415.1 Vibrio sp. 1727 | reverse complement strand
AAAACACACTTTCCTCTAATTGCTTCAACGTCTTGTGTTGTTTGATGAATCCAAAAGAGGCGAGTAGCTGCTTTTCTAGTAAGTTGATGACACACCATTCGGCTAGCGAGTATTGATTATCCGTCTCTGAGAGCTCACGTAGCACTTTACATAAGCTGATTTTCTGGGCTTCACTCAGCGATTTAAGTGCTGGCAGAGCGAGTTCGAGTAATGGGAAACGCAGATGCAGTGGTAAGTCATAATCTAGCCAGGGAAGCAATGTAGATTGCGATGCGAGTGGAACGTACGACTTAATCATTTCGCGCTGAATATCGCTGCCATCAAAAATGAGGGCGAATGCGATAAATCGGGCGCTATATGGTTCACGTGCGATATCAACTAACTCTGGTGGTAATTGACTGATCAACTGTTGGCCTGTCTCGCTCAATTGCTCCGATGGTGAGGCAGATTGCGAAGCAGGAGAGCCGCCACCTACGGCAAAGCCACTGACTTGTTCGTTATCAAACGC
>NZ_JAWPOT010000706.1:0-508 GCF_033344415.1 Vibrio sp. 1727 | reverse complement strand
CGCCAACACCTTTATCGATGCTTAAGTCGTTACCGACCATCGAAACTTGCTGCATCGCTTCAATGCCTGAACCGATTAGAGTTGCCCCTTTGACGGGACGAGTCACTTTACCATCCTCAATCAAATACGCTTCTGATGCAGAGAACACGAACTTACCTGAGGTGATATCCACCTGACCACCACCGAAGTTAGGCGCGTAGATGCCTTTCTTCACGGTCGAGATGATTTCTTCTGGTGTGTGTTCACCTGGCAGCATGTAGGTATTGGTCATGCGTGGCATCGGTAAGTGCGCGTAAGATTCGCGGCGACCGTTACCCGTTGGGTTTACCCCCATTAGGCGCGCGTTCAGCTTGTCTTGCATGTAGCCTTTCAATACGCCATTTTCGATCAGCGTGTTGTACTGACCATTCACACCTTCGTCGTCCACATTGAGTGAACCACGTAGATCTTTCAGCGTACCATCATCCACAATCGTACATAGCGATGACGTCACCTGCTGACCCATTTT
>NZ_JAWPOT010000705.1:0-508 GCF_033344415.1 Vibrio sp. 1727 | reverse complement strand
CTGCTCAATATCACGAGGACGAAGCTGGCCCTTTTTGTAGACCACTTGCTGGCTAACATAATAATAAGCAGGGCCAGGTCTAAAACGCTTGACGGCTTGTGATGTTTGATTAAGCCCCGTAGCAATAATATCGATGTCGCCCTTCTTTAAGGCAGGGAAAAGGTCGGCTTGTCTGAAAGCGGGTTTGATTTCTAGCTTTACGCCCAACTCTTCTGCAAATTTACGCGCTAGCTCATAATCCAAACCCGCAGGGCCATCAGGACCAATGTAGTACGAGAGTTGGTTGTTGAGCGTGCCAACGCGTAGCACTCCGCGCTCTTGGATTTTCTCGAATTCACTTTTCGGCTGCGACTCAATTTGGCAGGCAGAAAGTAGTAGCACAGAAGCAAAAAGTAGGACGCTGCGCTTGAGTCGGTTGAAGTGGCGTATTTGCATTGATCGGTACATCTCAGAAAATTTCTAGTGGTCTTTATATCAAAGCGTGGAGATGGGGCAAAGCGAATCGGAC
>NZ_JAWPOT010000704.1:0-509 GCF_033344415.1 Vibrio sp. 1727 | reverse complement strand
AATTAAAATGAAAAACCGTGCGGCTTTTAGCGCACGGTTTACTCAGTGTACTCATTAACAAGTATTTTGGAAGCTCTTTTGTTGCCGTTATGCAGAAACGGCTACTACTTCCAATAATTCAGATAAACTGTCTGCGACAAAATCTGGGTTTGAAGCTGAAATAGGCTCACCATGGTTGTAACCGTATGTTAAACCAAACGAAGCACAACCTGCGTTTTTCGCAGCAAGGATGTCATTCTTCGAGTCGCCAACCATCAGCATTTCGCTCGCTTTCACCTGATGTTTTTCCATCAACCAGTTCAGTGCGACTGGATTTGGTTTTTTCTCAGGGAATGCATCACCACCCAATACGTCCACAAAGTATTTTGCGATGCCATGTTGATCTAGAATTTCTGGAACAAACTTCGATGGTTTGTTCGTTACAAGCGCCATCGTAAAGCCTGCCTGATGTAGCTCTTCTAGCGTCTCTTTTACTGTTGGGTAAAGATGGCTCAGCTGATGACCGCTTT
>NZ_JAWPOT010000703.1:0-509 GCF_033344415.1 Vibrio sp. 1727 | reverse complement strand
ACAGGAAACCGTCTTTGCTTCTGAAAAGTTCAGGGACAGAGTGATCGCTTCATTCTCCTTTAGCCTGACGGAGCGTAAACGCTGATTGATCTCATCGTCACTGATTTCAAAGAATGTTGAAGCAAAAGACTTCACAAAATCAATAGATGCAGAAGACGTTTGCACAGCTTTTCTGAGCAGCTTGAACGCATGCTCTATTAACTCATCACTGTTGATGTCTAGCTTACATGCCTGAGACGTTAAGTAGACTTCTTGAAATATAGGGAGCATATCGATCAAATCTATCGGGTGGCCTGAGATGAGCAACTCCTTTTTATATCGGATGGCTGTGGCTATGGCATCGGTGATTTCGTGTAAATCAGTCGATGCGTAAATACAGATTGAACTCACACAACGGTTGTAGACGTGGTTATTAATGAGTACTTCACTCGGAGATCGTATAGCTAAGTCATCACGTGCTTCGGTATCTTTTATAACATCCTTTTCATTCTTAGTAATGTGAAGTCTAA
>NZ_JAWPOT010000702.1:0-509 GCF_033344415.1 Vibrio sp. 1727 | reverse complement strand
GAGCACCCGCAAGTACTTGCCAGTAATCGTTAATCGTCATCATGTTTTGCGCGTAAATCCCCCAAGTGTCATGCTCGCGTCTTGGGTATTTTTTCGAGCGTACGGTTCCAGGACGAGTAACTGTCGTGCCTGCCGCTACATCCTCTCCTGCATGGAAAGCCATAAAGCGGTCGTATTTGTAGTCGAGGTAGTTCGCCCCCACCAAAAACGTATTTTCTGTACCCAACAAAGAGAAATTGGTTGTCACGTCTAAGTACGCGGTATCGAATACCCAGTTATCTGTGCGCTCGTTCCCTTTGTGTCGAATCACACCGTCTTTGTCATAATTGTCAAACTTAGGGTAAGACTCTACATCAAAACGCTTAAAGTCTTGACGGTTGTAACCCGCTTTCACATTCACGTTATCAGTCACTTGAGCATTAATATCGATACCGTAGTTTTCTACGTCGTTATCAATTTTTGACCACTGAGCGTCCCAGATGTACTTATCACCACGAACTGGCTTTCCG
>NZ_JAWPOT010000701.1:0-509 GCF_033344415.1 Vibrio sp. 1727 | reverse complement strand
AGCGTACACGAATAATACTGGGAACAACTTGGCAGCAAAACAGAACCAAGAAGTCAAAACCGATTCACGTTTGAATGGTGGATTTTGGCTATTGCCTCTACTACTACTGCCTACCGTTTTCCTGTTCCGCCGTGGTGTAATTTGGGTATTTGTCGCTGCGCTGCTTCCAATGACTTGGACACCAGACGCACAAGCCAACCCGTTCTTAAATGCCGATCAGCAAGCGGCTAATCTCTATAAACAGGGAGAATATGAACAAGCCAAAAACCTGTTCACTGACCCAAGTTGGCAAGGCGCGGCAAGTTACCAAACTGGCGATTACGAAGCGGCCATTAAAGCGTTTTCAAATGACCAATCACAAACCGGCCGCTATAACCTAGCTAACGCGTTGGCACAAAATGGACAGTTAGAAGAGGCCGATAAACAATACAAAAAGCTGCTTAAAGAAAATCCTGATTTTGAAGCAGCGAAGAAAAACCTGTCGGTTGTGGAGGAGAAACTGAAGAAGC